>NZ_JAYRKD010000050.1:0-19923 GCF_041905885.1 Dongia sp.
TCGACTGAACGGGGTGGTGCGCGCATTCTTATGCACGTTCATCCGGGCCCCCAGAAAGACGCTGTTTGCTTCGCAACAACCAGCTTCCTCCGGTCGGCCCGGGTGAACAACCTCTATAGCAACGACATCTAGCGCGCTCTGGCACGTTGCCGATCCCCCGGGAATGTCGTATGAGCGTGCCCGGTTCAGAACCTTGGCGATTGTTGATTTTGAAGAACTCCACTTTGGCGCGTCCCGAGGCGTCCCCCGTGCAAAAAGCTTTCAAGCGTATCAAGGCGCTGTTCCGCAAGCCGGCGGAGGAACGCTATCTCCGTTTCATGGAGAAGAAGCTGGCCGCCGGCGCGGAGCACAGCACGCTCGGCGCCAAGATCCGCGACGAGGCCTATACCCGCGCCAAGGCCGAGCGCTGGGCCCAGCGCATGATCGAATACGGCCTGAAGCCCGGGCATCTCTGCATCGAATACGGCTGCGGGTCGCTCTGGGCTGCGGAGCCGATCATCCACTATCTCGACCGGGGTCGCTTCTACGGCATCGACCTCAGCGACCATTTCTACGAGTTCGGCCGCGCCCGCCTCGCCGACCTCATCGCCGAGAAGCAGGTTCGGCTCGGCGTCATCTCGGAACCGGTGCTGCGCGAGATCGCGGCCCTCAAGCCCGACTTCCTGTTCTCGCGCAAGGTGCTGCCCCATGTCGAGGAATCGGCCTTGCCGCGCTACCTTGCCAATGTCTGCAGCCTGCTGGCGCCGAAGACCTTCGCCATCCTGGACAACACCCCGGTGCCCCAGCCGGACGGCAGCATGGTCGGCCGCCGCCATACCGTCGAAGCCATGCGCGCGCATCTTCCCGCCGGCTTCAGCATCGTCCAGGACCGCTGGGGCGCCATCCTCCGCAAGCAGGGCTGATCAATCAGCCGCGAGTCCGGGGCACCCCCTCCCAGCCTCCCCCGAAGCCGGGGGAGGGGCGCACCGCGCGTGCCATCTTCCTCCCCCGTCTTCGGGGGAGGTGAGGAGGGGGTGCCCCGCAATGAATGCATCCTGATTGATCGCGCTGACGCCCCCGTGTAGTTTCCGCGCCGTCTCCGGCCTTCATTCCAGGGATCGTTTCATGGCTTCTGTTGCTGCCCGGCCGTCCGGCAGATCGGCCGACCAATTGCGCGCCGTCGAGCTGGTGGTCGATGTCAACCGCTATGCCGAGGGTTCCTGCCTCGCCAAGTTCGGCAATACCCATGTGCTCTGCACCGCCACGCTCGAGGAGAAGGCGCCGAGCTTCCTGAAGGGCAGCGGCAAGGGCTGGGTCACCGCCGAATACGGCATGCTGCCGCGCTCGACCCACAGCCGCACCGACCGCGAGGCGGCCAAGGGCAAGCAGTCCGGCCGCACCCAGGAGATCCAGCGCCTGATCGGCCGGTCTTTGCGCGCCGTCACCGACATGACCGGCTTCGGCGAGCGCCAGATCCGCCTCGACTGCGACGTGATCCAGGCCGATGGCGGGACCCGCACCGCGGCGATCACCGGCGCCTATGTGGCGCTCTATCGCTGCTTCGCCTTCATGAAGGAGATGGGCGCGCTCAAGACCATCCCGCTCATCGACCAGGTGGCGGCGGTCTCCTGCGGCATCCACAACGGCCAGTGCGTGCTCGACCTCGAATACGAGGAAGATTCCGCGGCCGAGGCCGACGCCAATTTCGTGCTGACCGGCTCCGGCGGCATCGTCGAGGTCCAGGGCACCGCGGAGAAGCACGCCTTTTCCGAGGCGCAGTTCCTGGAATTGCTGAAGCTCGCCCGCAAAGGCGTCAACGAACTGGGCGCGCTGCAGAAGCAGGCACTCGGTCTTTAAATGCCGCGCCGCTTCACCGAGAAGAAGCTGGTTCTCGCCAGCCACAATCCCGGCAAGGCGAAGGAGATCGCCGAGCTGCTCCAACACTTAGATATCGAGGTGATCTCCGCCGGCACGCTCGGGCTACCGGAGCCCGAGGAGACCGAGGACAGCTTCATCGGCAATGCCAGGCTGAAGGCGCTGGCCGCCACCCGCGCCGCGAAGCTGCCGGCCTTGGCCGATGATTCCGGCCTCTGCGTCGACGCGCTGGACGGTGCGCCCGGCATCTTCTCCGCGCGCTGGGCCGGGCCGTCGAAGGATTTCGGCTTCGCCATGGACCGCGTCCTCAAAGGCATTGTCGGCAAGCCGCGCGGCGCGCATTTCGTCGCCGCCCTCGCCTTGGCTTGGCCCGATGACCACTGCGAAGTCTTCGAAGGCAAGGTCTACGGCACGCTGGCCGATGCGCCGCGCGGGAATCGCGGCTTCGGCTACGACCCGATCTTCATCCCCGACGGTTTCGACATCACCTTCGGCGAGATGGACCCCGCGCAGAAGCACGCGATGAGCCACCGCGCCGTCGCCTTCCGCATGCTGGTCGAAGGCTGCTTCAAGTAGCGCGTTAACGACGACCGCGCCTCGCGGAGCGCCTGCGAGGATGTTAGTCTTTCGCCGACGCCGGCCGATTTCGCTGGGTTACATCGACGCTGTGGGGTTCGATGCGCTGGCACAAAGCCCGGTGGGCGCGGCCCGCCCTTCTAGTCGGGGCCGTGTTTGCCGCATTCATGCAGGCGGCGGACGCTCTCGGATATTCGGCGGCGCCCCCGGAGCTTCCGCCCGTTTGCGAATCCAAACCCGATGGCACGCGCCTCGATCTCGTCATCTCCGAGATCCTGCCCGAATGGGGAGCGTCCGCCGTCGAATCGCTCCTGGTCACTTGTCGCGGGGGCATCATCAACGGACCGGCGACCATCCGTGTTTCCGGAGTGCCGGCCGGATCCGATGATATCGCCTTCCTCCTCCACCTCTCCAACTATTCGAGCTTTCCAGCAGAGTTCGTGCCGGCCGACACGCGACGCATCCAGTACGATGCGTATGGCCAGATGTATGCGACCGGTCCGGTGACGGGTTTCGACGATGAAGGCCGCGAGACGTTTCGCATCAGCGTGAGGCAGTTCGGACCCTATGGGCCGTTCGAGGTGACCGACCGAAAACGGGGCCTCGTCACTCGCGGGAAGTACGGCACGACGATCATGCCGTTTTCCTGGCAGCGCGGAGGCGACCGGGACCCGGCTTCATGGATCGGTGGGCTGCACGGCCTTGTGGAGCAATTCGACTTGGCCGGCGATCTGCGATTTCGCGGCTTTTATTGCTACAGCTTGCCGGTCGGCATCCACGTGCGTCTGGATGCGAAGGGTCTCATCGGCGTGGATGATTTCACCGACAGTCGGTACGGCTGGCTTGACCGCGAGAATGGCCGCGAAGTTCTTGCGCCCGGCGTCGCCGCGTGGAATCCAGATCCGGTCTTCGGCGAGGTGATAGTACCGGAACTGACGGGCACGATCTTTCGCAAGTCGATGTCGGCAGACGGGAGCGTCGATCGCATCGCCGTCGATACTTGGCCGCTGTTCAGTGCGCTGCCGGACAGCGGCGGTGGGTGGGCCGAGGCGCCACGCGAATATACGGTGGATGACTGGTTCACGCCCGACAAACTGATCAGGCTGCCCGCGGAGGGCGAACGGGAGGCGGCTACCTTGCGAGTGCCGGATTCCTTCCAATGGATGCGACCCCTGACGCCGCCCTTCGATGACGACCCCATAGCCTTCTCCGCGGAACCCCATGTCGGGATGGTTTCGCAATGCGCGCGCATTCTGACCGAGGCCTATGACCTGCCACGCAGCATGAATCTCCCTCGATGGTTCTGGTACCAGCCGCGGAAAGACACACGGCGCTGAGCGGTGGCCCGAGCACACCCACTTGTTCCGCTTGCGTTCGCCCGCACTCACCCGATAAACCAAGCCCGCTCGCCGATGCGCCGCGCGGCAGCTGCGGCCATGACCCGATCTTCGTCCCGACCGGTCACGACATCACCTTCGGTGAGATGGACCCGGCGAAGAAACTCGAGATGAGCCACCGCGCCGTCGCCTTCCGCATGCTGGTCGACGGCTGCTTCCGCTAGGCGCGGCGACTCGCTTGCTTCACATGAAGCTCTCGCCGACCAATGCCTCGCTCTTCGCCCAGAGGACTTCGGCGCGGGCGGGATCGACCGCGTAGGGCCGCACGCCGCCATCCACCATGTCGATGTCGCCGTCGGTGACCCGGGTGGTCACCTGGCAGTTCTCGCAATAGCGCCCGCCGACCGCTTCGGCCGGCGCAACCACGCCCGCCCAGACCGAGGTCGCGGCCCCCTGCGGAACGGTCTTCAGCCAGAACGGCGGCTTGCCCTTGGCGGCGAGGTCCGCGTTCAGCCGCGCCAGCAGCGTGTCGAAATCGGCGTCGCTCAAGTGCCGGCCGAGTTCGGTCTTGATGCCGCCGGGATGCACCGCGGTTGCGCGCACGCCCCGCTCGCGGTGCCGCTTGTCGAAGGCGACGGCGAACAGGATATTCGCGGTCTTGGAGCGTCCATAGGCCTGCCAGGGATCATAGGGCGTGCGCTCGAAGTTCGGATCGTCGAGATCGATATCGGCAGAGCGATGTCCCATCGAGGCCAGCGCGACCACGCGCGAGCCTGCGCGCAGCAGCGGTGCGATGCGGTTGGTGAAGACGAAATGGCCGAGATGGTTGGTGCCGAACTGCATCTCGAATCCGTCTTCGGTGCGCAGCAGCGGGCAGGCCATCACGCCGGCATTGTTGATGACCAGGTCGAGCGGCTTTCCGGCGGCGACCAACCGGTCGGCCGCGCTGCGCACGCTGGCGAGCGCGGCGAGATCCAGTTCGATCAGCTCGACCCCGCCGCCGTTCCGCGCCGCGGCCCAGGCCTGCTCCATCGCCGATTCCGCCTTCCGAAGGTCGCGGGCGGCGCCGATCACATGCGCGCCGCGCGCGGCCAAGGCACGGGCGGTCTCGACGCCCAACCCGGCCGAGACGCCGGTTACCAGCACGCGCTTGCCGCGGAGATCGATGCCGGCCAGCACTTCATCGGTGGTCGAGGTGGCGCCGAACGGCGCCAAGCCATTGGAATCAGGCATAATTTCTCTCCGTCGTTCAGAGTGCAGAAGATCGCGGCCGGTCTTGGCTTGAAGGCCGGGCCGAACAGCATTAAATGATAGCTTGCCTCCGTTTATATACGGAGGCATCCTCCGTTTAGCAAGAGGAAAATGCGCGTGGCCAGATCGCCCGCCCAAGAACCGCGATCCGAGACCAGAGCCGCCGGCCGGAAGCCGCGGGCGGATGCAGCGCGCAACCGCGCCTTGCTGCTGGCCGCGGGTAAGGCCTGCTTCGCCGAGAGCGGTGCCGCGACCACGCTGGAGGAGGTCGCGCGCAAGGCCGGGGTCGGCATCGGCACGCTCTACCGGCACTTCCCGACCCGCGATGCGCTGGTCGAGCAGGTCTATCGCGATGCGCTGGAACGGCTCGCCGCCGATGCCGATCGATTGATGAAAGAGCAACCGCCGCTCGAAGCCTTGCGGCAATGGCTGTTCCTGTTCGTCGACTACATCGCGACCAAGAAACTGATGCACGACCTCATCGCCAGCCTGGCCGGTGGCGCAGCGGCCTTGCAGGCGCAGACCAAGCCGCGGCTCGAAGGCGCGATCGCCACGCTGGTCGAGCGGGCGAAAACGAATGGCGACATAGGGCGCGACGTCGTGCCCTTCGATCTCCTGTTCGCGATCGGCGGGCTCGCCTATATGGGCACCGGATCGGATTGGGTCCCGCGCGGCCGCCGGATGGTCGACATCCTGATCGCCGGCATCAAGCGCGGCTGACCGGCGTCGGGCGCCGGCGCGCAAGGATGGCGCCGGCGCCGCTTTCCAGAGCTAGATCCCCTGGCCGCCGGAGACTTCGATCCGCTGCGCGTTCACCCAGCGATTCTCTTCGGAGAGCAGGCTTGCGATCATCGGGCCGATGTCGTCCGGCAGCCCGGCGCGGCCGAGCGCGGTCATCTCGGCGAACAGCTTGTTGATCTCCGGATTGTCGCGCACCGCGCCGCCGCCGAAATCGGTCTCGATCGCGCCCGGCGCGACCGTATTGACCGCGATCCCGCGCTTGCCGAGCTCGCGCGCCATGTAGCGGGTCAACACCTCGACGCCGCCCTTGACCGCCGCATAGGCCGCGTATCCCGGAAACGTCACCCGCGTCAGGCCGCTCGAGAGATTGACGATGCGGCCGCCGTCGGCGATCAGCGGCAGCAGCGTCTGGGTCAGGAAGTACACGCCCTTGAAGTGGACATTCACCAGCCCGTCGAACTGCGCCTCGGTCATCTCGCCGATCAGCGCATAGTCGCCATGGCCGGCATTGTTCACCAGGTGATCGAGGCGGTCGCGCTTCCAGGTCTCCTGCAATGCCGCGCGCAGCGTCGCGGCGAAGCCGGGGAAGGCCGTGACGTCGCCGGTGTCGAGCTGCAGCGCCACGGCCTTGCGGCCGAGCGCCGCGATCTCGGCCACCACCGCCTTGGCCTCCTCGGCGCGGCTGCGATAGGTGATGACGACGTCGCCGCCCTGGCGGGCGATGCTGAGCGCGGTGTTGCGGCCGAGGCCTCGGCTGCCGCCGGTGACGAGGGTGATCTTGCTCATGGGAGGGGTCTCCTTTGGTTGCTGTGACCCATCCGATATCGCCCCGAACCTGCACCGGGTGTTGCCGGAACCTCGCGCTTCCTTGCCCAATCCTCCGAGAGAGGGTGCGCCCGGCCCGTGGCCACGCTAGATTGACCGCATGACCGACTTGCTCGAAACCCTGCGCCGCCATGCCGAGGCCCATGCCGATGCGGCGGGCATGGCGCCGACGCCGATCCCGGGCCTCAGCACCGTGCGGGCAACGGCACCGAGCGACCTGGTGCACGCGGTCTCGCGCCCGCTGGTCTGCCTGGTCGTCCAGGGCAGCAAGCGGGTCACGATGGGCCGCCAGGATTTCGACTTCAGCGCCGGCGATTCGCTGCTGATCACCGCCGACGTGCCGACCGTCAGCCAGATCACCAAGGCCAGCCGGGCCGCGCCCTATCTCTCCCTGGTGCTGGAGCTCGATCCCGGCGTCATCGCCGATCTCATCGCCGAGATGATGCCCGGCCCGACCGCCCGCGGCGCCCCGGTGCGGGTCGATCAGACCGAGGCCGAGGTCGCGGAGGCGGCGCTCCGGCTGATGCGCCTGTTTGACCGCCCGAGTGCGGTGCCGATTCTGCAATGCGCGCTGGTGCGCGAGATGCACTATTGGCTGCTGGCTGGCCGGCACGGCCCGGCAATCCGCAACATCGCCTGGCCGGGCGGGCAGGCGCAGCGGGTGGCTCGCGCCGTCGCCATCCTGCGCGCCGAGTACGCGAAGCCGCTCCGTGTCGAACGGCTGGCTGCGGAGGCCGGCATGAGCGCTTCAACTTTTCACCAGCATTTCCGCGCTGTGACCTCGCTGTCGCCGCTGCAGTTCCAGAAGCACCTTCGCCTGATCGAGGCGCGACGCCTGATGCTCTCCGAAGGTGCCCAGGCAGCCAGCGCCGCGTTCTCGGTCGGCTACGAAAGCGTCTCCCAGTTCACCCGCGAGTATCACCGCATGTTCGGCGCCCCGCCCGCGCGCAGCACCAAGGCGTCGCGGGCTCGCGCCGCAGCCTAGCCCGGCCAAGCCGCTGTCAGCCGCCACGCATCGTTAAACACCGCAGCGGTTCCCCTTGCGTTCACCCCGTTTCTGCCGATAAACCAACCTCATGGCGCTCGTCTCCCCTCCGGTTCGCACCGACCGGCCGGTCCTGGTCGTCGGTCTGAAGGACGCCGTCTGGCGCTATGCCGACGGGACACTGCGCCGCCTCTCCCATGCCGAGGCGGTGCGCCACGCTCGCAGCGAGACACCGCTGCTCTGCCACCTGCCCGCCGTCTGTCGGCGCCTAAAAACCGAGCGCTTCCCGGCCTTCGACATCCTCGAGCTCTATGCCTTCGTGCGCCCCGCGAGTTTCTGCCTGCCGACGCCGACCGGGGTCGCCCAGGCGCTCGGCCTGCTGCCGCCGGGCCCCGCGCATCCGCTGCAGCCCGAGCGTCAGGCCGAGATCCTGCGCGCCTGCGCCCGCGCCTTGCTGCGCGAGCTGCAGACCCTCGACCGCAAGCGCTGGCGTACGCGCGGGATCGCCGAAACCATGGCGCGCCACGGCTGGGCCTGGGGCGAGGCTGTGCTCATGGCGCTCCCGGCCTTCGACGGACATGGCGAAGGCCGCGCGACGCCCGGTGTCGGCGTCTGGGAGGATCTGCCGGAATGGTCGGAGACGGCGCCGCAGCCGCAGGCCGACAGCATCCCCGTCACCTCGACCGAAACCCGTGATCGCCTGCGCCATTTGCTGGGAACCGACTCGGAAGATCGCCCGAGCCAAGCCGATTACGCCTCGGCCCTGGTGCCGGCCTTTGCGCCGCGCGACAACGAGGACGAGCCGCATGTCGTTCTCGCCGAGGCCGGCACCGGCGTCGGCAAGACCCTCGGCTATATCGCGCCCTCCGGACTCTGGGCCGAGAAGAATCGCGGCCCGGTCTGGATCAGCACCTTCACCCGCCATCTGCAGCACCAGATCGACGGCGAACTCGATCGCCTCTACGCCAATCCGGCGCTGAAAGCCGAGAAGGTGGTGATCCGCAAGGGCCGCGAGAACTATCTCTGCCTGCTCAATCTCGCCGAGCTGGCCGGCGAGCTGGGCCAGCGTCCCCTGGATGCGATCGCCTTCGGGCTGATGGCGCGCTGGGCCATGGCGACCCGCGACGGCGACATGGCGGGCGGCGATCTCCCCGGCTGGCTGCCCGACATCCTCGGCCAGGCGCGGACCATGGGCCTCGCCGACCGGCGCGGCGAATGCGTCTATTCCGCCTGCCCGCATTACGGCCGCTGCTTCATCGAGAAGAGCGTGCGCCGCGCCCGCAAGGCCGAGATCGTGATCGCCAACCATGCGCTGGTGATGATCCAGGCCGCGCTCGGCCCCGAGGAGCAGAATCTCCCGACCCGCTATGTCTTCGATGAAGGCCATCATCTCTTCTCCGCGGTCGATTCCGCTTTCGCCGCGCACCTCTCCGGACAAGAGGCGACCGATCTCCGCCGCTGGCTGATCGGCGGCGAGGGCGGACGGCGCAGCCGGGCGCGCGGCCTGCGCCGGCGCATCGAGGATCTGGTGCTGGACGATGCCCGCGGCCTCGAATTGCTGGACGCGATCATGTCGGCGGCCCGCGCATTGCCGGGCGATGGCTGGCATCAGCGTATCGCCGATGGGCTGCCGGGCAACCAGAGCGAAGCCTTCCTCGCCACCGTGCGCGGCCAGGTCCTGGCGCGGGCTCCCGAGGATCGCGCCGGCTACAGCCTCGAATGCGCCACCCAGCCGGTCGATCCGCGCGTGATCGAAACCGCTGAAGCGCTCGACCTCGCGCTGAAACATCTGCAGGTGCCGATGCGCGAGCTGGCGCAGCGCCTCGCCAAGCGCCTCGACACCGATGCCGACGTGCTCGACCCAACCACACGGCTGCGCATCGAGGCCATGGCCCGCGGCATCGCGCGCCGCGCCGAGAACGAGCTCACCGCCTGGCGGGAGATGCTGGCTTCGTTGAAATCCGAGACGCCGCCCGACTTCGTCGACTGGTTCGCGCTGGAGCGCAGCGACGGTCGCGAGCTCGACGTCGGCCTGTTCCGCCACTGGCGCGATCCGATGCGGCCCTTCGCCGAGGTGGTGGCCAGGCCCGCGCATGGCATCGTCGTCACCTCGGCCACCTTGACCGACGGCAGCGGCACCGCCGAATCCTGGGGCGGCGCCGAGGCGCGCACCGGCGCGCGCCACCTCCCCAAGCCTGCCTTCCGGGTCCGCGTGCCCTCGCCCTTCGACTATCCGGCGCAGACCAGGGTCATGATCGTCAACGACCTCGCCCGCGACGACATGGAGCAGATCGCCGCCGCCTATCGCAGTCTCTTCCTCGCGGCGAAGGGCGGCGCGCTCGGCCTCTTCACGGCGATCTCGCGGCTGCGCGCCGTGCATCGCCGGATCGCGCCGGCGCTGGAGAGCGCTGGCATCGATCTCCTGGCCCAGCATGTCGATGCCATGAACACCGCCACGCTCATCGACATCTTCCGTGGCGAGGAGGATGCCTGCCTGCTCGGCACCGATGCGGTGCGCGACGGCGTCGATGTGCCGGGGCGTGCGCTTCGGCTGATGGTGTTCGACCGCGTGCCCTGGCCGCGCCCCGACATCCTGCACAAGGCGCGCAAGGAGCATTTCGGCGGCACGGAATACGAGGATCAGCTCACCCGTCTGAAACTGAAACAGGCTTTCGGCCGTCTCATTCGCCGAGCCGACGACCGCGGCGTCTTCGTTCTGCTGGACAAGGCGATGCCATCCCGCCTGCTGACCGCATTTCCTGAGGGCGTTGCCGTCGAGCGAGTCGGGTTGAAACAGGCGATCGAGGTCACCGCCGATTTCCTGCAACATCGCGCTGAAAATCACACTTAGGGTGCAAGTGCGGCATCGGTCGCACCCCGGGTTAAGCGGAATTTAAGTGCAGCGGTTCATAGTGAACTCATGAATCGTTGCGACACCTGCTCCAGATCAATTGATCCCGGGCATCTCACCGCATGAGAACCCGTCTGCCCCAGCTCCGCGGCAAGGCGCTGGCCTACGTCGCCTATGCTGCCGTGATGGCGGCAGCCGGCTGCGGCCTCTGGGCGACCGGCGAGCGCGAATACCAGGCGCGGCTCGACCAGTTGCACCTTCAGCTCTCCGACGTTGCCGAGAACGTGTCGACTTTGGTGAACACCTCGACCGGTCATGTCGATCTCATGCGCCGCCAGGCGGAAGCGCTGCTCGAAGAGCCGGCGCCCACTTTCGGCGCGCGCCGCGCCTTTGCCGGCCTCGCTCCCGCGGAGTCTTTTTCAGGCTATGCCCTGGACCGCCTGCCGCCGAACTCGAGCCCGGACCAGCTGGTCAATCTGACCGGCTCTGGCGAGATCCCGCCGATCCAGAGCGGTGCCGGCCGCGAAATGCTGATGGGCCTGTCGCTGGGGGCGGTGCTCCAGGCGACCCATGCCCAGATCCCCGACGCCGCCTGGATATACTACACCTCGGCCAATCATTTCATCGTCATGGCACCCTGGGTGCCGTCGCGCGACTTCCATTGGCAGGAAGCCCTGCTCGGCTACGAGTTCTTCAAGGGCGGGATCCCGGAACGCAACCCGGGCCGCGCGCAGTTCTGGACCGACCTCTATGTCGATGCGGCCGGCAAGGGCCTGATGGCCACCGTCGGCCGGCCGGTCTATGACAAGTCCAACCGCTTCCGCGGGACCATCAACCTCGACCTCACCCTCGGCACCTTCGACCGCCTGCTCGCGCAGACCGATTTCGGCCGCAGCCGCGCGTTGCTGGTCAACGCCCAGAATCACGTCATCGCCGACTCCGCCGGTCTTCCGCCGGAGCGGCTGGTTGACCTGGCGGAAGTGCTTCCGCCGTCACCCGATCTCGACGCCGGCGAGCTCTCGTCGCATGACTATGATGACGCCTTCCATCGCCATGGCGGCTGGGTGGTCTACCTCAATCCGGTCGCGGGGGCGCCCTGGCGCTTCCTCCTGCTGGTCGACCGCTACGGGCTGATCCTCGAAGTCTTGCGCTCGCTCTGGATCGGCTTTGCCGGAATCGCCCTGCTGGCCCTGGCGATCGTCGCGGTCGAGCAGCGCCGCCGCGCCAGTGTGGCGCTGGCCGAGAATGTCGCGACCCTGCAGCGCATGACCCTGACGCTTGCTTCCGCACGCGACGAGGCGCAGCAGGCCAACTCCGCCAAGTCGATGCTGCTCGCCAATGTCAGCCACGAGTTGCGCACGCCGTTGAATGCGATCATCGGCTTCTCCGATCTGATGCGGCACCAAATCTACGGGCCGCTCGGCAATGCGCGCTACGACGAGTATGCCGACCACATCCAGCGCAGCGGCCAGCTGCTCCTGAGCCTGATCAACGACCTGCTCGACGTCACCAAGCTGGAAGCCGGGCGCCACGAGCTCACCGAAAGCGAATGCAGTCTCGCCGCCCTGGCCAAGGAAGCGGTCGGCCTGGTGAAGATGCAGGCCGAGCGCGGCGGCGTCTCCTTGACGGCCACCATCGACGAAAACCTGCCGCCGGTCTTCGCCGACGAGCGCGCGCTGCGGCAGATCATCCTCAATCTGCTCTCGAATGCGGTGAAGTTCACGCCGAATGGCGGCGCGGTGCGGATCAGCTGCGCGTTGAATCCCGCCGGCGCCCCGACCGTCGTCGTCCGGGATACCGGTCGCGGCATTCCGCATGAGGAGATGCAGAACCTGTTCCAGCCCTTCGCCCGCACCGCCGACGCGAAGCGCGCAAGTACGCCCGGCACCGGCCTCGGGCTCGCGATCGTGAAGTCGCTGGTCGAGCTGCACCAGGGCGCGATCGCGCTGGAAAGCCGCGTCGGCTTCGGCACCACCGTGACGGTGACCCTGCCGGCCACGCGCATCATCGCCACCGCCGCCCGCGGCGCCGCTTAGGCGATCAGGTCGCCGTATTCCTTGTGCTTGCCGAGATAGCCGGCGACGAAATCGCATTTCGCCGCGACCTTGAGGCCGCGCGCCCGCACCTGCTCCAAGGCCCCCTTGATCAGCCGCGAGCCGACGCCCTGGCCGCCCAGCGCCGGCGGCACCTCGGTATGGGTGAAGGTGATGACCTTGCCATCCAGTTTGTAATCGGCCACCGCCAGATGGCCCTCGACCGCGAGCTCGAACCGGCTCTCGGCCGCGTTGTCGCATACATCTTCGCTCATGCTCACCTCCAGCCCGAGATATAAGCGACCAGGCTTGCGGCGGCAAATGTCCCTCGATATATTCCAACGGATATATCGTGAATCGGAGGCTTCCGTGCGGCGGTTTCTCGGCATTCTCGTTTCACTCGGCCTGCTGCTGGCTGTGTCCTGCGCGGCCCAGGCCGCGGAGGTCACCGTGCTGGCGGCGGCCAGTCTCACCGATGCGCTCGGCCGGATCGATGTCGATTTCGAGAAGGCTTCCGGCCACAAGGTGAAGGCGGCCTTCGGCGGCTCCTCGGCGCTGGCGAAGCAGCTCGAGAAGGGCGCGCCCGCCGATCTCTTCATCTCCGCCGACGTGCCCTGGATGGATTATGTCGCCAAGGCCAACCTGATCGATGCCGGCAGCCGCACCAATCTGCTCGGCAACCACCTGGTCCTGGTCGGCCCCGCCGACGCCGGCGAGACCGTGACCATCGATGCGAACTACGATCTCGCCGGCGCGCTCAAGGGCGGCAAGCTCGCGGTCGCCGACACCAACGCGGTCCCGGCCGGCAAATACGCGAAAGCCTCGCTGGAAAAACTCGGGATGTGGTCGAAGGTCGAAGGCAGCCTGGCGCAAGGCGAGAATGTCCGCGCCGCATTGGCGCTGGTCGAGCGCGGCGAGGCGCCGCTCGGCATCGTCTACCAGACCGATGCGCAGGTCGCGAAGGTCAAGGTGCTCAGCACCTTCCCCGACGACAGCCATCCGCCGATCATCTACCCGGTGGCGCTGACCGTGCAGGGCGCGCAGTCCGACGCCGCCAAGGCCTATCTCGACTACCTGAAGAGCGACGCCGCGAAGAGGGTGTTCGAGCAGGCCGGCTTCGTGGTGTTGAAGTGACGGCTACTTCCGCCCCCGCTTGAACAGCTTGCGCTCCTTCTCCAGCGCCGCCTCCGCGGCGACCTCGATGCGGCGGTAGGCTTCGAGCGTCGCGATGCCTTGCGGGGTCACCCGGGCGCCGCCGCCCTTGGCGCCGCCATGCTGCGGCTCCACCAGCTGCGCGCCGAACATCGTGTTCAGCTCGTCGGTCAGCAGCCAGGCGCGGCGATAGGACATGCCGAGCGCGCGCCCCGCGGCGCTGATCGAACCGGTGTCGCGGATCAGCTCCAGCAGCCGCGCCTTGCCGGGGCCGAAGCGGTGCTCCTCGCCGAGATCGATGCGCAGGCTGATTTCCGCCATGAAGGAATCCCCCGAAATTCTCAGCGCACGCCGAGCAGATTGAACAGCAGCGACAGGGTCACCACCGAGCCGAAGGTCGAGGCGATGATGACCCCGGTCGAGCGCTGGGTATAGACGCCATAGAGATTGGAGAGCACGAAGACCAGTGACCCGGTCGGCAGGGCGCAGAGCACCAGCAGCGAATCGGCCCAGGTCTTCTCCAGCGGGATCAGCGCCAGTATCGCGACCGCCAGCAGCGGGTGGATCAGCAGCTTGAACACGGTTAGCAGCGCGATCTCGGCGCGGTCGCCCTTGAAGCTCTTGCCCACCATGAAGAGGCCCATGGCGAAGAGTGCCGCCGGTGGCGCCGCGGAACCGAGGATGTTGCAGAACTGTGAGAGGAAAACCGGCACCGGCAGCCCGATCGCCGACCACAGGATGCCGAGCACCGCGGAGATGACCAGCGGCGACTTGACCACGCCGAGGCCGGCATCGGCGAAGACCTGGGCGCGGTGCGCGGCATCGCTGCGGTTGTATTCGACCACCGCGATGTAGAAGGGCATCACCAGCGCGCCGTTCAGCACGGTCGAGATCACCGCGGGGAGCTTGCCCGCCTCGCCGAAGGCGGTCAGCAGCAGCGGGATTCCCATATAGCCGGTGTTGGAGAAATTGGCGGCCATGTTCTGCAGGCCGATCTGCTCGCCGCGCGGCTGGTCGCGTCGGCCGGGGAACAGCCGCGCCGCCACCAGCCAGGTCAGCAGCGCCAGCGCCACCACCGCGCCCAGGTAGTCGAGGATGAAGGGCAGGTTGAAGGTCTCGGCGAGCGGCGCCGTCGCCATGGCGCCGAAGAACAAGGCGGGCAAGGCGGCGTAATAGGTGAAGCCGTTCAGGGCCTGGGACGCGCCATCGCCCAAGAGCCCGATCCGGCCGCAGAACCAGCCGGAGGCGATGATCGCGAAAACCGGCAGGACGACATTGATGATGGCTTCCATGGAGCGCGACCATGGCAAAGCCGCACCGCAACGTCTACCCACGGAATCAGGGACTTATGCCCGGCTTGTAACGGTGGGGGCCGGTCGCTACAGTCCCGGCCAAAATCAGGATAGGACAGGATCGATCATGACGACCAAGCACCATGCCGCCCTCATCTACACCATGGTTTTGATGGCGGCCGCCGACCGCGACATGACCGACGCGGAAATGACCTCGATCGGCGACATGGTCGCGCATCTCCCGGTGTTCCGCGATTTCGACCGCTCGAAGATCGCCGCCACCGCGGCGGGCTGCGTCGATCTCCTGAACCAGGAAGACGGGCTCGACAAGGTGCTGGCCGAGATCAAGAAGGCGCTGCCGGAGAAGCTCCGCGAGACCGCCTATGCGCTGGCCTGCGACGTCGCCGCGGCGGACAGCAAGGTCAGCCAGGAAGAGGCGCGCCTCCTGGACCTGATCCGCTATTCGCTCCAGATCGGCAAGCTGCCGGCGGCGGCCATCGAGCGCGGCGCCCGGGCCCGTCACCTGACCCTTTAAGGATTCTTTAACCAGGGGATTTTCTGGCCCGGAGCAATAGGTTATTGTTCCGCCCCTGTTGCAGGGTCTGGTTTGGGGAAACCGTCGAATGCCTGTCCCGAGTTTGCGCGCCATCGCGATGGCAGCGGTCGCACTGGCGGCGCTCCCGGCCCTGGTCCATCCGGCGGTCGCCCAGAGCGCCAGCGGCCAGGCCCAGAGCGCCAGCGACCAGGCCTTCCAGGCCGTGCTCGAGGATCCCGGCAATCTCGAGAAGAACGTCACCTATGCCAAGGCGCTGATCGACGAGGGCGACATCGAGGGCGCGATCGCGGTGCTGGAGCGGCTGGTCCTGCTCTATCCCGACCGGGCCGAGCTCCATGTCACCTTGGGCCAGCTCTACCAGCGGATCGGCAGCGACGCCGCGGCGGCGCAATCCTATGAGGCGGCGCTCGCCGCCTCCAACACCACGCCTGAGGTCAAGGCCCAGGCCGAGGCCCTGCGCTCGGAATCGCTGGAGAAGGCCTCGTCCAGCCATCTGACCGGCAGTCTCTTCGCCGGCATGCAATACCAGACCAACGCCAATGCCGGGCCGAACCACGAGCGGATCTTCGGCGACAGCAACCTGGTCGACCGGCCGAACGAGGACGATCCCGAGGACGACTTCTCCGGCGTGCTGGGCTTCAACCTGAACCACACCTGGGATTTCGGCCGCCAGGACGGGATGGCGCTGGAATCGCGGCTCGCCGGCTTCAGCCAGCTCTACGCCCAGAACTCCGAGCTCGACACCATCCGCGCCGCCGGCCAGGTGGGCTTGGGCTTCAACCCATTCCCCGGCGACGGCGGCTTCTTCCGCCTGCAGCCCCGGGTCAATTTCGAGCTGGTCTCGACCGATGGCGAATGGCTGGAGGGCGGCGGCGGCCCGGGCCTCGGCGCCACCTTCGTGTTCAACGACACCTTCAGCCTGGAACTCGGCTACGACGCGATCTACCGCGACTATGACCATGTCGGCGCGCTGGGCGAGACCGAGGATTACACCGGCTTCGAGCACCAGGGCATCGCCACCGTGACCTGGCTGGTCCGCCCGGGCACGACCGTCATCGGCAGCCTCGGCGGCCGCGCCGCCGGGACCGAGCAGGATTTCCTCGATTACAAGGGCCTGCAGGCCTCGGTCGGGGTCTACCAGACCTATAATTCGCCCATTTCCTTACTGCCCTATGACTGGCTGGCGGGCCTGGCGGTCGGCTATGAGGCGCGCTGGTACGACTCGCCCGACCCCTCGGTCCATGACGATATCAGCCGGCAAGACGATATCTTCCAGTTTGACGCGGTGAACACGATCCCGTTGAACGAGTCCTGGAGCCTCACACAGCAGTTGCAATATCTGCGCGACGATTCGAACCTTCGGAACTACAGCTACGACAACTTCACCGTGGCGATGTCCGCCCGGTGGAGATTTTAGGGAGCCCCGGCCATGATCAGACGGGAATGGTTGCTCGGCGTCGGCTTGATTTCCGGCGGCCTCGGCGCGGCCTTCGGTCCGACCGCGGAAGCCCTGGCGCAGAATGCACCCAGCATCGGCACGGTGGCCGCGGTGAAGCCCGACGCCTTCGGCGCGGCACCCGGTGCCGCCGAGCAGACGCTCACCATCGGCGCCGACCTGGTCGAGAACCAGAAGATCCGCACCAGCACCGACGGCACCGCCAATGTCATCTTCGCCGACCGCTCGACCCTGACCGTCGGCAAGGGCTCGGAGGTGACGCTCGATAAATTCGTCTACGATCCCTCGACCGGCGACGGCGGCCTGGCGATCGACCTCGCCCAGGGTGCGCTCAGGTTCGTCGGCGGCAAGCTCTCCAAGGACGGCAATGTCACGGTGAAGACGCCGACCGCCACGATGACCGTGCGCGGCGGCATCGGCCTGTTCTTCCAACCGCCGGCGGGCAGCGGCCAGGACGCCTACGCGGTCTTCCTCTACGGCCAGGAGCTGAAGAACGAGGACACCGGCGAGAGCATCTACCGCCCGGGCTTCGCCTTCAAATTCCCGGCCGACGGCGGCCCGCCGCAACTGGTGAAGATCACCGATGAGGAGCTCGCCAATCTCCTCAGGAACTTCAACACCGAGAGCGGCTTTGCCGGCCGCTTCCCGGACCAGGACCTGGCGCTGCTGGAAAACAACCCCGAGCTCATCCACGAGATTCGCGCGCAGATCGAGGAACAGTCGCAGCCGAACAACCCGGCGCTGGAATCGCTGCGGCAGTTCATGGCGACGGTCGCGTCCCCGGACGTCGACGACCCCTTCGGCAGCTGACCGGCCCAGGCCTGTCGCGGGCGGCGATGCGCATCCTCTTCGCCAACCCGCATGCCTATTTGCCCGACAGCACCAGCGGGCGCGAGATCAGCATCCATGCCCTGGCCGGGCGCTGGCTTGCGGCCGGCATCGACGTCGCCGTCTGCTGCGAGCGCAAGGGCGACGCTTTCGCCCGCGACGATGCGCTCGGCTATCCGGTCTACCGCGCCCCGGACCTGTCGGCGCATTTCGCCGCGGTGCTCGCCGCATTCAAGCCGACGATCGCGATCTATCCCTACGGTCCGCTGAGCCTCCCGCTGGTCGCGCAAGGCCTGCAGTCCGGGGTCAAGGCGGCGCTCCATGTCACCAATGTCGAGGCCGCCGATCTCGGCGCCAGCCCGCTCGCGCGCGCCGACCTGATGCTGGTCGCCAATTCCGATTTCACCGCGCGCCGCATCGAGACCCTGCTCGGCCTACGCCCGCCGGTGATGCCGCCGCTGATCGAGCCCGAGCGCTACCGGGTGGCGCAGCCGGGCGACTCGGTCCTGCTGGTGAACCCGAGCCTGCGCAAGGGCGTCGAGCTCTTCTTCCGCCTGGCGGCGGCCCGGCCGGACCTTTCCTTTCTCGCGGTCGAGAGCTGGAACATCCACGACACCTGGCGCGTGGTGCTGATGAACCGCGCCCGGAGCTTGAACAACGTGGCGCTCTGGCCGCCGGTCGAGGACATGCGCGAGGCCTATGCCAAGACCCGCCTGGTGCTGATGCCGAGCATCCACGAGGAGACCTTCGGTCGCGTGGTGGCCGAGGCGCAGCTCTCCGGCATCCCGGCACTCACCTCCGACCGGGGCGCCTTGCCCGAGACCTTGGGCGGCGGCGGCCTCGCGGTGCCGCTCGATGCCGGCTTCGACGCCTGGCGCGCGGCCTTCAACCGGCTCTGGGACGATGCGGATCTCTACCGGCAATGCGCGGCGGCGGCCCGCGCCGAGTCGACGGCGCCGGAACGCGCGCCCGACCGGATCGCCGCGCGCTTCCTCGATCTGCTCCGCCGTTTCTGAATAGAGGACAGTCCGTCCGCTGCGGCGACTCTCGCCTGCGAATCGGGACCTCTGTTATGGTCGGCTTCGGACTGTCGGGGGAGTCGACCGTCCATCGAACCCCTTTGATGGAGGAGACCTCATGTCGGAATCCCTGCGCTTTGCGCCGCTGCTCGGCCGCGTCCTGATCGCGATCCTGTTCGCGCCGGCCGGCTTCTCGAAGCTCACCGGCTTCCAGGGCACGGTCGAATACACCGCACAACACAATGTTCCGCTGCCGGCGCTGGCCGCCGCCGCGGCGATCGCCATCGAGCTCGGCGGCAGCATTCTGCTGGTGCTCGGCTTCAAGGCGCGCTGGGTCGCCGCCGCGATGGCCCTGTTCGCGGTCGTGACCGCGGTCTTCTTTCACAACGACTTCAGCCAGTTCACCGAGATGATGAACTTCCAGAAGAACCTCGCCATCGCCGGCGGCCTGCTCGCCTTCGTCTACTTCGGCGCCGGCCCGGTCAGCATCGATAACCGGAAATAGGTAGAGCGCGGCTCTGCCGCGCACGCTCTCTTCTCCTTCCCCCTTCAGGGGGAAGGTCGGGATGGGGGTACGTGCAGCCGCGATGCTTTAGATCCAGTTCTGGATGCAGCAGCGGTTGGGGGCACTGGATCAACCGCCGTCGCGTTGATGGCGACACCACGGCTGCAGTGCCCCCACCCCTACCCCTCCCCCTGAAGGGGGAGGGAGATTTCGTCAGACCGCTTCCGCCTCCGCCGCGCGTTCCGCCTTCTTGCGGTCATGCGGCGAGAGCAGCGCCTTGCGCAAGCGCACCGACTTCGGCGTCACCTCAACCAGTTCGTCGTCCTGGATATAGGCCAGTGCCTGCTCGAGGCTCATCTGCCGAGGCGGGGTCAGGCGGATCGCTTCGTCCTTCGAGGTGGTGCGGATGTTGGTCAGCTGCTTCGAGCGCAGCGGGTTGACCTCGAGATCGTTGCTGCGGGTGTGCTCGCCGATGATCATGCCCTCATAGACGGCTTCGCCCGGGTTGATGAACATCTGCCCGCGCTCTTCCAGATACCAGAGCGCATAGGCCACGCTGGCGCCGTCGCTGTTGGAAATGAGCACGCCATTGCGCCGCCCCTCGATCGGGCCCTTGTAGGGGCCATAGGCGTGGAACAGCCGGCTCATCACGCCGGTGCCGC
>NZ_JAYRKD010000016.1:0-128265 GCF_041905885.1 Dongia sp.
TGCCCTTGCTGCAGCAGCAGGGCATCAAGATCCGCGCCCATGATCCCGAGGGCATGGCGGAAGCGAAGAAGCAGCTGCCGGACCTCGACTATCGCGACGATCCCTACGCGGCGATCGACGGCGCCGATGCGCTGGTGATCCTGACCGAGTGGAACAGCTATCGCAGCCTCGACCTCGACCGGGTGAAGGCGCTGCTGAAGGCGCCGGTCTTCGTCGATCTCCGCAACATCTACCGCCCGGCCGAGATGCAGGCCGCCGGCTTCCGCTATTCCAGCCTCGGCAGGACCGCGTGAAGGTCATCCACGTCAACTCCACCGCCCATGACGGCGGCGCGGCGCGCGCGGCCCACCGGATTCATCTCGGCCAGCGCAAGATCGGCATCGACAGCCGCATGGCGGTGATCCACAAGAAGCTCGACGATCCCTCGGTGATCGCGCCGCTCGGCATGACCGGCCGGGTTCGCGCGGTGCTGGGCGGCCGGGCGGAGGCGAAGATCCTTTCCCGCCAGCGCAGCGCCAACACCGTGTTCCATTCGCTGGGCCTGTTCGGCGCCGGCCTGGCGCGCTGGCTCAACGCCAGCGACGCCGATCTCGTCAACCTGCATTGGGTCGCCGCCGCGACGCTCAGCATCGGCGAGATCGCGGCGATCCGGAAGCCGATCGTCTGGACCATGCACGACATGTGGCCGTTCTCCGGCGCCGAGCATTACGAGGACATCGCCGGCCGGCCGCGCGCCAACGACGGCTACACGCCGGCCTCGCGCGCCGCGACCGACAGCGGCCCCGATCTCGACGCCTGGGTGTTCCGGCGCAAGCGCCGCGCCTGGGGCGGCAAGACCTTCCACCTGGCGAGCCCGAGCCGCTGGCTGGCCGAGCGTGCCAAGGCGAGTTTGCTGTTCTCCCGGATGCCCTGCCGCGTGATCTCGAACGGCATCGACCTCGACCTCTACAAGCCGCTCGACCGCCGCGAGGCGCGGCGCGCGCTCAACCTGCCGCAGGACAAGCGGCTGGTCCTGTTCGGCGCGATGGCCAGCACCACCGACCGCCGCAAGGGCTTCCATCTGCTGGTGCCGGCGCTCCAGGCGCTGGCCCGCGATCCCGATTGCGGCCCGCGCACCGAGCTCCTGGTGTTCGGCGCCCGGGCACCCAAAGAGCCGATCGATCTCGGCCTGCCGGTGCATTACCTCGGGCAGTTCGGCGACGATCTCGCCATGGCCCTGATCTATTCCGCGGCCGACGTCTTCGTGGCGCCCTCGCTGCAGGACAACCTGCCGAACACGCTGGTCGAGGCGCTGGCCTGCGGCACCCCCTGCGTCGCCTTCGAGATCGGCGGCATGCCGGACCTGGTGCGCGACGAAAGCTGCGGCGCGCTCGCCCCGGCCGGCGACGTGGACGCGCTGGCGCGCGCCATCGCCGCGGTGCTGGCGCGGACCGGCGACCGGGCGCGGGCCGCCTGCCGGCAGAGCGCCGAGGCCCGCTTCGCCGATACCGAGGTCGCCCGGCAGTATCGCGCCTACTACCAGGAGATCCTGAAACAGCCGCTGAACTGATCGGGGGTATTGCCTGTGCCCTTCTCCCCTCGTGAGAAGGATACGCAGGCTTGGCGAGGCGCAGCCGAGACTAGCCGAAGTTGGATGAGGGGGGCCCACCGCAGGTGCGCGCGCAGACGGATTTCCTCTCGCTGCTCCTGAGGTCGTCAAGACCGTACACCCCAGTGTGAGCATTGTCAAGCGGCCGCCAAGCCCTTGATCGGCCTCGCGGATCGCCGACCCGAAGACGCAAGATTGTTACCGTCCCGCCGCCGCGCGCAGGAAGGTGCCGAGGAAGCCGAACGCCCAGGCGAAATGCATGATCGCGGCGGCCGGCCCCGCCAGCAGGCCGCAGGCCGAGCGGTGCTTGGCCGCCAGTGCCAGCGAGGTCGCGGCGAGGATCGCGGCATAGAGCGCGGGCCAGGCCCAGCCGAGCGGGGTGAACGGGATCGCCACCAGGCTCGCCAGGAACAGCAGGACATGGCCGGGCACCGCGGCCTGGCGCAGCCGCAGCGAATCCGGGTGCCGCAGCACCGTCCGGGCCCGGCCGCCGCCGTAGTTGAGGTATTGCCGCCACAGCCGGCCGAAGCTGCCGCGCGGGTGGTAGTCGATGCGGATCTCGGCGTCGAGATAGATCCGCCCGCCCGCCTTGCGCAGGCGGCAGTCGTATTCCGCGTCCTCGTTGTGGCTGAAGGTCTCGTCATAGCCGCCGAGCCGGCGATACATCTCTGCGGCGAAGGCCGCGTGATGGCCGTGATCGACGAAGCCGCTTTTGGTGCCGGCGCGGTGCCGCGAGCCGCCGGTGCCGACCGGGGTGTTGGAGACCCAGGCCACCGCCCGCTGCAGGCAGGTGTCGCCGATCGAATCCATCGGCACCACCACCGAATCCGCGCCGCTGCGGGCCAGACTCTCGAGCAGCATCGGCACGAAATGCGCCGGGTAGCCGGCATGGGCGTCGCAGCGGACCAGCACGTCCCATTCTTCCGCCAGCTCGCGCGCCACACGGTTGATGCCGGCCGACTGGATCCGCTGCGGGTTCTCGATGAGATGGAGGTCGGTCGCCTCCGCCATCAGCTCGGCGACGATCGCGCGGGTGCCGTCGGTGCTGCCGCCGTCCGCCACCACGAAGCGGGTGCGCCCGGGATCGAGGCGGTCGGAGCGCAGGGTCCCGATCAGCCCGCGGATGGTCCGCGCCTCGTTCAGCGTCGGGATCACCACGATCACCCGCGGCTGGGCGCTGGGCGCCGCATCTTCTTCCCCCTCGGGGCGCAGGCCTCGGCTCGGTATGTTCACGGGCATTGCTCTTCCATCGTCACGCGATCGTCATCCTGGAGTGTCGTGTCCGGCGCGGATCAGGCCACAGCGGCTGCGGCGGGTCCAGTCCTTCGGCCCCGCATCGGAACCACCGGCGGCTTCCGCCGTTCCGCTGTCGGGGATGCATAGCAAATTTCGGGGTGGGCGACATGTCGAGACAGTCGATCTTGCGAAGCGGCCGGGTGCTGGGACTGCTGCTGGCCTGCGGCCTTGCCGCCGGCCCGCCGGCGCAGGCGGGCTGGAAACCGGTGTTCCGCGAATATTTCGACGGCACCGCGCTCAACCGCAACACCTGGTATACGCGCTTCATCTACAAGGACGGCACGCAGGACCGCCTGAACCAGGACCAGCAGGTCTATCGCGACGGCGACCATCACATCGTCGCCAACGGGATCCTGCATCTGGTGGCGACCAAGGCCTACGACGACGGCCGCGCGATCGCCTATGAGTCCGGGATGATCCGCTCGCGCCAGACCTTCCGCTACGGCTACTTCGAGGCCCGGATCAAGCTGCCCAGCGGCCGCGGACTCTTCCCCGCCTTCTGGCTGAACTCCGACTACGGCGCGAACGGACGGCTGGACTGGCCGCCGGAGATCGACATCATGGAATATGCCGTCAACGGGACGACCGAGCGCCCGAACATGGTGCATTCCGGCCTCAGGGTCGACAACCCGACCGCCCAGGGCGGCACGCTCGTCTACAACGACACGAACTACGAACCGCGCTGGGGTTTCTTCAACGCCCCGGTGGACATGTCGAAGGACTGGCACACCTACGGCCTGCTCTGGGAGCCGGACAGCGTCACGGTCTTCCTCGACGGCCGGAAGCTCTGGGTCCGGACCTATCGCTGGGTCTACAGCGACGCCGTCGCCGCCGGCCCGGCCCATATCCTGCTGAACCTCGCTGTCGGCGGCCCCTGGGCCGGGCTGAACGGCGTCGATGACACCGCCCTGCCCGCGGGGTTGCAGATCGACTATGTCATCGTGTGCCAGAGGTCGGCGGCGGTGAGCGCGAAGCGCTGTGCCGGCAGCCCCTACACGCCCAAATGACCAGCGCCTTCAGTCGGGCAGATAGGGCGTGAGCTGGGGGCGCAATTCGGTCAGGAAGGCACGCAGCCGCTCCTCGCTCGCCTCGACCGGCTCGGTGGCGAGGATCGGGGTCACCAGCCGCACCAAGGCGCCGTCGGTCCGCTGCCGCATTACCGCGTCACCCATCAGATGCAGCTTCACTGCGAACTCGCTGGCTTCGGTGCGGCCGCGGCCCTGGAACCAGTAATAGACCAGGGCCTTCTCGTTGCCCTTCTTGATGATCGCGCGGTTGGTCGTGAGCGGCGCGGCCCCGTCCTTGAAGTCGACAGTGATGGGACGGATTTCGCTGATCTGCCACCCGCCGGCCGGGATGCAGATGCGCGGCGAGTGGATCGCCTCGCCGATCTCCTGGGTCGAGTAATACGCCACCCAGAGCGCGACCGCGCTCTGCTGGGCGAGATTGACGTAATTGACGCTGAGATAATCCGTCGGCTTCAGCGAGTCGAGCGCCACCTGGTCGACCGCCAGGTCGCTGCCAGACCACCGGTCGATGTTGCGCGGGAAATGGCTGAACTCGACGCGGCCCGGCGCGCTCGCATCGGGCAGCTTCAGGACCGGGAACACCGCCGCCGTGGCGATCGTCGCGACCAGGGCGGCGACCGCGGTCTTGGAGGCGCCCCCGCGCGGCGCGGCCTTCGGCGCCGCCGGCGGCCAGGAGAAGTCGAGCCGTTGCAGCAGTGACCGGTCGCCGCCGCCGAGCATGCAGAGCAGCTTGATCTCCAGGAACAGGATGGCGACGCAGCCGCAGAAGATCAGCCAGCCCTCGAAATCGTGGAAAAATCCCTGGGCGGCCTCGATGCCGAAGCGGTCGACCAGGATGCCGGTGACGCCGATCCGCAGGGAGTTCAGCAGGATCGTGATCGGCGCGGTGCTGAAGAGGATCAGCAGCCGCTGCCAGAACGGCCCCTTGTAGATATAGGCGCAGAGGAAACCGAAGCTCGCCAGCGGGAAGAGATAGCGGAGGCCGCTGCAGGCTTCGGCGACTTCGAGCTGGATCGCGCCGAGATCGATGACGTTGCCGTCGAGGAATACCGGGATGTTGAACATCCGGATCGTGCCGGCGCCGATCTGCGAGGAGATGAGCTGCAGCTGCGCCGAGAGATTGGCCTGGAGCAGCCGCGCCAGCGGGATGCCGAAGCCAAGGTAGAGCAGCCCCGGCCAGACCGAGCGGGCGCGTGCATCGCCGGCCACCGCGGCGAACAGCCCGACCAGGAAGAAGAAGATGCCGATCTCGGCCAAATAGACGAAGGCGGCGACCTTGCCGAACATGCCGAAGATGAGGCCGATCACCAGCAGGCCGAGTCCGGTCCAGCCCGGCCCCTCGCCGGCGGTCGAGCGCCGGAGGTCGCGCGCCAGCATCACCGCCGCCAGCACCGGAATGAGCGGACCGTAGTTGTATTCCTCCGACGTCATCCAGATCCGGACGATGGTCGAGAGCGGGCTCCAGAAGATATAGCCGCCCAGCAGCAGGATGACCGCCGGAACCAGCCCATAGCGGATTGCGGGCGCCAGCTGCAGCCCGGGGTCGATTCCCGGCATCTGCCGAGGCATTCTTTGGGTGTCGAAAATGACCGTCTCTCCCGGCAATCGACCTCTGGGGCGAACTGCGCCGCATATTAGCGGATGGGGTCGGGAACAACCATGGTTTTCAGCCGTTTCATCCGCGCAGGCGCGCCCATTTGTGCAGGCGCACCCATTTGTGATGGTTCCGGTGGTGATCTGCGCCGGAGGGCCCGCGGACTCATTCCAATTGTCACGGCTTTCCTCTATTTTCGGATTCCCCGGTCCGTTGAGTTTCGGCCGGCCCGCCGGGGGCGGTTAACCACCCATCGGCCAATGGCGGCGGTCGCCGCAGAAATTTCCGGGAGGCGCAGATGATCCAGGGTCGGGGCGGTTTCCCGCGCAACAAGAGGTCGACGGCAGGCAATGGCAGGCATTTCGAAGGCGGTCGTATTCGGCGGCGCCGGCTTCATCGGTTCGCATCTCCTCGCGCGACTTGTGCAGGAGTCCCGTTATGACCAGTTCTACAGCGTTGACATCGCGAAGCCGCGCTTCGAGGTTGCCGGCGTCCATTACCTGACGCACGACGTCAGGGAGCCGATCCCCGCGGAACTCTGCGGCGCGGGTCCGGCGGATATCTTCAACCTCGCCGCCGTTCACACCACGCCGGGGCATGAGGATTGGGAGTATTACTGGACCAATCTTCATGGCGCTACGCATGTCTGCCGTTTCGCGACCGAGACCGGCGCCGAGAACATCGTCTTCACCAGCTCGATCTCGGTCTACGGCCCCTGCGAACAGCAGAAGGATGAAGATTCACAGCTCGAACCCAACAGCGCCTACGGCCGCTCGAAGCTGCTTTCCGAGAATGTCCATCGCCTATGGCAGGCGGAATCCGGCGAGCGGCGGCGGATCACGATCGTCCGCCCGGCGGTGATCTACGGACAATACGAGCGCGGCAACTTCACCCGTCTCGCGCGCCTGCTGGCCAAGGGCCGGTTCATCTATCCGGGCCGGCGCGACACCATCAAGGCCTGCGGCTATGTCGAGGACCTGATCTCCTCCATGCTGTTCATGCGGCAGCGGAACAGCGCGGTGGTGACCTACAATTTCGCCTATCCCGACCGCTACACCACCGAGCAGATCTGCGCCGCCTTCTGCGCGGTCGCCGGCTACAGGATGCCGCGGCTGCTGGCGCCGTCCTGGTTCATGATGCTGGGCGCCTTCGGCTTCGAGATCCTGAATGCGCTCGGCTACCGCAACACGGTCAACCGGCCGCGCATCGCCAAGCTGATGAACTCGACCAACATCGTGCCGCGGCGCCTGGTCGAAGCGGGCTTCCCCTATGGCTTCGATATCGGGTCCTCGCTCGAGGACTGGCGCGGGAAATCGAGCGCGACGGACTTCGATTGATGGAACCAAGTCTCGGCGGCTTCACTTCGATGGGGTGCTGGCGCCGGCTTCTTCTTAACCATGCTGCCCGCGTTGACAGCCCAGCGGACCGTTGCGATGTTGAATCGGATGGCCGCACGTCCCTGAGCCGAGGAGTGGAAATGCCTGACGCTTTGCATCGCTATTGCCGACTTGGATTCGCCTTTCTAGCGGTCGCAACCACGCTGGCGCTCGCCGCGACCATTCCCATGCAGCCCGCGCGTGCCTCGGGATGGGTGATCACTTTCGAGGACGACTTCAGCGGTTCCAGCCTTGATCGCTCCAAATGGTACACACGTTACATCTACAAGGACGGCAAGCTGGACCACCTGAAGCAGGAGAAGCAACGCTACGGAGATGACGGCAATCACGTGCTGGCGGACGGCGTCTTGAACCTGGTGGCCAAGCAGCCGAACTCGAAGGGTCTCTATCCGTCCGGGATGATCCGCTCGCGGCAGACTTTCCGCTACGGCTACTTCGAAGCCCGGATCAAGATGCCGAAGGGCCGCGGTCTGTGGCCTGCCTTCTGGCTCAACTCCGACTATGACGAGAACGGCAAGCTGAACTGGCCGCCGGAAATCGACATCATGGAGTTCGTGCAGAATGGCACCAACGAGCATCCCAACATGGTGCATTCCAACGTCGCCATGAACAAGAAGGGCGCCCAGGGCGGCGAGTGGATCTATCGCGACCCGAACTTCGACCAGCGCTGGACCTTCTACAACGCCAAGGAAGACCTGACCCAGGACTGGCACGTATTCGGCCTGCTTTGGGATGAGGATGACACCGTTACCGCCTACCTCGACGGGAAGAAGCTCTGGCAGCGGAAATACAAATGGATCTACAACGACGGGCGCAAGGCGGGCCCGGCGCATATCCTGATCAACCTTGCCGTCGGCGGGCAATGGGCCGGCGCCGGCGGGATCGACAATGCCGTGTTTCCGGCGTCGCTTCAGGTGGATTACGTCCGGGTCTGCAAGCGGGCGGGGGACACTCCCGGCCAGGAAACCTGCGGCAGAAGCGAGTACGCACCGAAGTGACCGAGCCGATGCTAAGCCGGCCCCTGCAGCCATGCCCGTCCGCCGGGCCAAGTGATTCCTTTGGCAGGCCCGCTCTCGGCCGGCAGAGCAGAAGAAGATGAGCAGCGTGGACCAGATCCAGGATAAGCCTTTTGTCAGCCGAGGCGACAACTCTGAAACAGCAAGAGGCGAATCGCTCAAGGACGCGCTGAAGAGCACGGATCTGATCACCCCGAATGGGGCCTCCTATCTCGATTTCGTCCGCGTGGTCGCGACGAATCTGGTCTTGTTGGGCCATTCCCTGGTTCTCTTCGAACTCACGCCGCCGACGCCGCTCGGGGGCATCGGCGTTACACTCTTCTTCCTGCTGTCCGGCTTCCTCATCACGATGGCCGGTTACAGAAGATGGCGGCGCGCGGAACCGCAGTTTCTTCCCTTCATGATCGACCGTTGCGCGCGCATCTTCGTTCCGTTCGTGCCGATCTTGATCTGCGTGGCGGTCCTCAACGCGATGTTCGATCTCCGAAGCGCCGATCCGCTCGGGGTGAACACCGGTCCGATCGCGTTCATCGCCAATCTGTTCCTTCTCAACGACTATCCGGTGCTCCAGGCTGCCAGTCACGTCGCCAACATCGCCGACTTCTATCCGCGCGCCTACAACACAGCGGAACCGTTCTGGACGATCCCGATCGAGTTCTGGACGTATGTGGTCTTCGCGGTGTTCTTCTTTACGTTTCTCCGGAAAGAGCGTTTTGGCGTGGGGAAGCTCGCACTCTTGGCGGTAGCACTGCCGATCTTCCTCTGGAACACCTTTGCCGGAGGTGCCGGAGATCTCAGCCTCATCTGGATACTCGGCTCGCTGGCAGCGTGGCTCTGGCTCGGCGCGACCACCGTCCGATCGAGATCCATGACAACCGGGTTGATCTTGGTCGCCTTCGGCGGAATCTGCCTGGCGGGACGAATATTGAAGGCCGGGTTTGGGATATACGAGTTTCAGCAGGGCTTTCTGATCGCCCTGGTGCTGTTCGGCGGTTTCCTGATCTTCAATGCAGTGGGCAGACGCGCCCGGCTCTTCGAGAAGGGGTTCGGGTTTCTCGCCAGCTACAGCTATTCGCTATACTTGGTGCACAACACCGTCCTCATTCTCCTTCGGGATAGCATACCGGCCTCGCTCGGCTCGGCATTGGCAGCCATGGTCGCCGCGCATTTCGTCGCCTTCGTCTTCTATCTTCTCTTCGAGCGACACTATCACAAGGTCGGGCGCTGGCTGAAGAACCGGCTCGGTGCCCAATAGACGTCGTCTCGACCGCCATTGCCAAGGCGGGCGAGGGAGACCCGGCCGGCCTATCTCACGATACCGATGGCGGAGAGCGCGCTGCGGAGCGCGGGCGGCCGAGCGCCCGGGCTGAGCCGCCAGTGGATCAGGCCCTTGGCGATCCCGCGTGGCGAGAGCAGCACCAGCACGCCCCAGGCGGCGGTTGCAAGCACGGCCTGCAGCCGGGCTCCCTGCGGCGTCGTCGCGGCCCGAATGATGTCGCGAAGCGCGCGCAGGGTGCTGTCACCCCGGATCGGATGGCGCTCCGGCGCCAGCCGATAAGACGCGATCCGGAACCGCAATTGCGGGAATGCCAGGTGCCTCGCGCTGTCGGGAATCGCAAAGCCCGCCCTGGCGGCGATGCGTTGCGCGTATTCGAACCGCTGGATTGCATTGGCCGTTTGCCAGCCGAAGCGGGTTTCGTCGAGTTCAGTCACCGCCCCGTCATTACGCCCATGAACCCGGTAGTCGACCAAGGGCTGGTCGACCGTGACGACGTCGCCGAGGAACGGGGCGGCGGCGATGCAGCAGGTATCCGGCGCCTTGCCGCAGGATTCATCCAATGGAAAGATCGCCGCGAGGCAGGCGCGCGAGAACAGGTTTCCCGAGCAGGGCGGCGTCGGATAGGAGCCGGTAGCCAGCGCCCAGCGCCGGACATTGGCCGGAACGGTTGCCTCGGCCGTGTACTGGGGGAACAGCGAGCCGTTGGGCCTGCCTCCGGCATCGATGATCCGCATGCGGAACTGGACCTTGCTGACGCCGCGGTGCCAAACCCGGGCGGCCGCCCGCATGATGGAAGGATGAAGCACGTCGTCGGAATCGAGCAGAATGACGGCATCTCCGCGCGAGCGCGCAAAGCCCACGTTGCGCGCGGCGACCTGGCCGGCGTTGGGCTGGAAGATCGCGACGATCCGGTCACCGAACCGCTCGATGACCGATCTGGAATTGTCGGTGGAGCCGTCATCGACGACGATGACCTCCACGTCGGGCCAGTCTATCGCCAGCGCGCTTTCGATCGCCTGTCCGACGAACTCCGCGTAGTTGTAGTTGGCGATGATGACCGAGAGCGAGACCGGCTTCTCGTTCATCGAGATCGCTCCGGCGACGTCATGTTGCGCCCGGTCGTTGCGCTCCCATCTCGCGGGACGGGTGGCGTTAGCCGCCCCCGGGCCGTCGCCTGCTTTCGCGGCCAAAGGGCAACCAGGATGTAGAACAGCGCGGTGACGTCGGGGGCGAGCAGCACGCCGCCCCACAGGATGAACCAGCCGAATATGATCCCGACACGCAATTCCAGCGGAACCCGCGACCCGAGCATCGTATAGAGGATCAGGGCGGTGAACGCGGCGAACCCGAGAACGCCGTATTCCGTGGCGAGCTTGGCCCAGGTTGGACCCGCGACCTCATAGCCGACGTTGCTGGCGGCGATGACCTTGAAGATCGATCCGGGCCCGTGGCCGATCAGCAACGACCAGGGCGTCGAATCGATATAGTCGCGCACAAACAGGAACGGCGCCACAAATCGGGCGAAGCCGCTCGAGCCGACCGCCGTGAACTCGCCGGCCCGGCCGGCGGTAACAGACAAGCTCAAGGCGTCGCCGAGGACGAAGAAGACGAATGCGCCGCCGAGCAGCATGATGATTAGCCGCATCACCGTTCTCGGCCCGAGCGGAAACAGCAAGCCGACCGCCAAGGTCAGCAACCCGGTTCCCGAATAGGACAGGAGGATTGCGAGGCCCAGCGTCGCCAGACGGATCAAGCGCCACTTCGGGTGCAGGGCGAGCTCACAGAGCAGCGCCAGCGCCAGGACCTGGGAGAACCGGGACGGCTCAACGAAGAAGAAGCCGTTGGACTTGTAGAAATGGCCGCTGACGCGAATGACGGTGTTATAGCCGACACCGCCGCGGAAAGCTTCCGGTATGTAGTCCGTGAAGTTGAACAGCCAGGGCCACTTGACCACGAACTGAAGGAAGAACTGCGCGATGCCGGCAATCGCACAGAACAGCATGAGATTGAGGAAGACGCCGAGGGTCCATCTTGCAATGTACTGCGTCCGGTCCGTGCTTCGCGCCACGAAGACAAAGACCAGGTAGGCGGCAGCGATCAGGAGAACCGACGAGCTCGACGCGATCTCGGAGTTCACGACCCAGCTGACCAGTGCGACGCCGGCGCAGCCGATGAACAGGAACATCCGCATCGGATCGACCCGGGCGAGGCCGAGGAGTAGCAAGACCAGGACGAGGAGGTATTGGGCAATCAGGCCGACGCTCAGGAAATAGCTGCCGACATTCAACTGGAAGCGACTGAGCATCAAGGTGCTCGCCAAGGCGAGGGTGATGGTAAAGCGCAACAGGAACGGGATCCGCAGCGCGCGCGCGCTGTCCTGGGCGCCTGCCCGGCTGCGCGGCACGCTCCCGGCAGATTGCAAGCCCGCGTGCTGCAAGGTCTCAGCCAATGGGGCACCCCTGCGGGTGGAAGGAGCTCGGCATCGTCTCAGTCTGGGGCATCTTGCGGGCTACCGGATAGCGCGGGAAACGGGTGGCTGAAACCGGATCGGTACGGTGCTGGTTCCAAAGGAGATTCTTAGGTAACATCAAGAAGTTATCGTGCCCGATCCCGCCGGGGACCGCAGTAGGAATCGCACCCCGCCCCCTACATTATCGTGGCATATCTCGGCCTGGAAAGGCCGCCGCCCTGTTGGATCGCCCCCGGCCGGACCGAAACCCTAGAGCGGGGCTTGCGGTTGAACCTATATTTCATAATACAAATGAGTTGCGGCAATTTCGCGGCAGGCCGGAACACAACGCCTGGATCGCACATTAAATAGCATTGCAAATCGCGGCAGGCTCTGCGATTCGTCGATCTTCCTCCGTGATGGTTGTCAGTTCTTCGATGCGGCCAAACCTGTTTATTGTCGGTGCGATGAAGGCGGCGACCACCTCCATCGCGCAATTTCTGGCTTCGGTCGATGGCGTGCAAATGTGCCGGCAGAAGGAGCCGCATCACTTCTGCACCGACCTCTATCAGCATCCCGAGTATTCGAGCCTGCCGCAAATCCGCGGTTTCATGGGCCAGGAGTGGATCCGCGATCGCGACGACTATCTCGCCCTGTTCCCCGGCGATGCGAACAGCCGCTACGTTGCGGAGGCCTCGACGACCTATCTCTATTCGGAGGCTGCCGCGCGGGAGATCGCCGCGTTCAGTCCCGGTGCGCGGATCGTCATACTGCTGCGCCACCCCGTGCGCCGCGCCTTTTCCGAATATCAGATGAACCGCAAGATCGGTCTGGCGAAAGGCTCCTTCGACGAGGAAATGGCCGCCGATCTCGAGCGCTACCGGCGCGGCGAATTCAAGCTGTTCGAGCGCTACATCTATGCCGGAATGTATGCCGCGCAAGTCGAGCGGTTCCTGGAGGTGTTCCCGCGCGAGCGCATCTTCATCGCCGCGATCGACCGGCCGGGGCGGGATATCAACGGCGTGGCCCGGGAACTCTGCGACTTCCTGGGACTACAGGCGCAAGCCGAGGTGCCGCGCCTCAACGAAGCCGGTTTAGCGGCCTTTCCCACTCTCAACCGCCTGCTGTTCGAGAGCGGCATCAAGGGCTGGGTCTCGCGGTCGCTCCCGGCCGGGGTTAAAGCCGGCTTCAAGAAGCTCTACTACTCCGATGCGGCTCCACCCAAGCTCGGCCAGGAAGACCTCGATCGCTGGACTGAAGCCTTCGCCGGAGATATGTCCACGCTGGGCCGACTGGTGGATGAAGACCTGAGCCACTGGCGGCGCTCCTAGCGCCGCGAGGTTCAGAGTTTAGCTGAAGTCGGCAGGGTTGCGGGCACGGTTGGATGGCCCAGTTTCGGGAACAGCCCGCGCAGCAGGCCGGTCACGCGGACCTCGAAGATCTTGTAGCTGATCGTCGCCACCACGAGGGCTATTGGCAATGAGATAACCATGAGCAGAGCCTGGCTGTATTCCTGGCGGCCGAGATCCAGTGCGTAGAGAACGCGCTTCACGCCGGCCAAGATCGGAATGTGCCAGAGGTAGAAACTGTAACTGATCGCGCCCAGCCAGACGAAGGTCGCCGAGCCGAGCAGCTTGCCCAGCAGACCATATCCCTTGGCGATCCCGATCAGCGCCATTCCGCCCAGTACAGCGACCAGGATCAAGCCGCCCTGCAGCATGAGGCCCTTGAGCAGTGGAAATTCGAGCGGCGCGAGCGCTTCCACGTGGTCGCCGGCCGCATCGACCAGCAGACGCGTCCCGACCAGAAAGGCCACGAGAAACAGCAGCGGATACCGGGCGATCAGATCGACCCGGGACGGCTTCAAGAAGCGATAGAAGACGATCGCCCCCGACAGCATCATCAATGTCCTCGGGTAGTAGATCATCAAACCGCAGGCAACGACCGCGAGCATCGCGATGCCCAGCCTGCTTCCGCGCAACAGCCACGCGATCGCACAGAACCAGTACAACATCATTTCGTATGCCAGGGTCCAGGCAATCGGGTTGATTGCGTCGATCTCGAAGAACGGCGGTACCGCCAGAAACGAGCCGATGATCCTTGTCGGCTCGGGGAAAGAAAACCCCATCGTCAGCTGAACGACGATCGTCGCGATCGTGCTTGCCCACAGCACCGGAAACAGCCGCGTGATCCTGTCCCACATGAACAGGGCCGAATTGCGCGTCCGCAGCAAGCTGCCGAGGATCACGATGCCGCTGATGCCGAAGAACAGCTCGACGCCGTGCTGAAGCGTATTCAACAGGAAGTTCGGAACGCCCGAAGCAAGCACGGGGATCGTCCCCGCCCCGGAATGATGGACGTGATAGAAGAACACGAAGAGGCAGAACAGGCCGCGGGCGCCCTGGATATGCGGGTTCTTCTTTCCCCGCTCGTTCAACACACGCTCGGCGCTGGCCTTCTGGAACCGACCGCTGTTCGGATCGTCACCCTGGCTTTCACCGGATGCGGCCGGAGCGCCGACCGGATTCTCCTGGACTGGTGACGGAACGGGAGGCTGCCACGTCAACTCTGTCATCCATTTCGCCCGTACGAACCTCGATCCGAGTTCCTAGCATGGACCGCACCAACGGAGCGGAGATTTTTCTGCAGGCGCTACGTCTGCGGACCACGTCTTTGTCGAAGTTCCACGAAGTTGTGAGAGGCCGCGAATAAGGTGAAGTTTTGAGGTCCGCCTGAAATGCAAAAACCCCCGGTCTGTCGACCGGGGGTTCGAATATCCGACTATGAGGACCGCTTAGGCGACCGTGTTGCGGCGGCGGCGCAGTCCGAAGAAACCCATGCCGCCGATTGCGGTGACGAAGAGCAGCAGCGCGCCGGGGATCGGCGCCGTCGCGGCCGCGACCTCGACGTAGTACGCGCCGCCGAGGAAGCCCGTGGTGGTTCCGGCGATTTGGATCAGATAGTCGCCCGCGGCAAGAATGCCGGCGATCGAGAAGCTGCCGTCGGGCGCCAAGGTCAGCGGGTTGCCGAGGAAGGTCGCCGTGAAGCCGCTGATGCCGAGCAGCGTGAAGGGACCGAAGGCGATCTCGATGTTGTTGATCGTGCCCGTGACGAAGGACGGGTTCGTCACGGTGAACTTGATGTCGTCGGAGATCACGGTCGGCGGCTGGAAGAAGCCCACCGCTCCACCGAACGAGGAGTTCGATGAATCAGTGACGTCGCCGAGATCGATCGTTGCGGCCTTGGCCGAAACCTGCGCGGTGGCAATCGCCATCACCGCAAACACCAAAGCCAGCATAAAGCGCTTCACGAGAGCCTCCTATTAGGACGAGCGGCCGCTGCCGCCTTCTGACGCCTTTAACTCAAAATTTACCAGACCCGAACGCACCGCAACAAGAAAAAGTTCCCGCATTCGGACGCCAAACTCGGATTCGGACCCTTTCCTTGGGATTCCAATCACCCCAAGGCCTTAGCGGCTAAGCCGCCGTGATAAACGCCTTTCCGGCGGCCCATTGGCGGCGCCAGACCATAGCGCCCATACCCAGCAGCGCGCTCATGAACAACAGCAGCGCCGGCGGGATCGGGGTGGTCGTCACCGTAAGGTTGATGCCGGCATAGTCGGCCGCACAGCCACAGAGGCCGAACCCGATCTTCAGAAGATACTGGGTACCCGCGACCACTCCGGCGAAGATCGAAGCGGACGGCGGATCGGAATCATAGGCCTCCAGGGTGCAAAGCGCGCTGGCGCCGCAGTTCGTGTACTTGCTGCCGGTATAGGTGAACAGGCTCAGCGTCAGCCAGTCGAGCGGCTTGGCGCCCGGATCCGACACCGCGAGATCGGTCACCGTCGCATGCAGAGTCATCGAGTTGGTCACGGTGAACGGGATGTAAGTGTAGGCTTGGCCGTAGTGGCCGTTGCTGGTGTCGCCGAAATCCAGCACTTCGCTCAGGCTGAAGCTGCTGTTCAAGCCAGAGATGTTGCCGCTGCTGGTCGGGGTGAGGAAGACCTGCGCGTTGCTGCCGCTGGTGCTGTAGGTGATGGTGACGGCGTTCGCCGGCAGCGCGCCGAGGGCGACCGCGGCGAAGAACAGCATCAACATCAGAAAACGATTCATCTATTCCTCTGATTCCTACCCACAAAACCCCAACTCAGCTCCGGCAATCCAGCCGCCGAGTGACCTTCCTCGAATTTCAGCGGGATGTTCCGTGTATTTTAGGCATTCCGCAAGTGCGACACATAGTTAACGGGTCGTCTCGGAGCTGGCTGGAAGCCTCGGTGTGCAACGACAAACGCGTTACAAAAGTCCCGGATTCGGCCCCGATTTCCAGTGGAGCAAAGTCGATGGATTTGTGCAACTGCGAAAGCGCGAATTTTACGAAATTTTAAGCAACCAGTATACGATAGTGTGGTTGATCGGTCGGTTCCGGATTGGCGGCTGACTGGGCTATCCCTAGAATTCCCCCGCGCGCCCGATTTGCTTCGCGGAAATCCGCTTATCAATGCCGGGCCGCTCCGCTAATGTGGGAACGATTTCGCGGTTGCAGCATAAACAGCGGGGGCGGCTCGCTCGCAGCGAGCGGTCCGGGCCATCCGACCGAATGGAACCGTCCCGGAGCACGTGAGTAACTTCCGGGACCTGAACCCGGCTCAGACGGTTGCTGTTGCTACAGTGGGGACACGCTGATGGAGCATATCGAGAAAGCCTTGGCCCGCGCCCGGGAGATGCGGTCGGGTCATCGCAGTTCCAGCGCGACGAACGAATCCGCGCGGCGGCCGAATACGCAGGCTTCGGTGCACGGCGTCATGCCGGACTACACCGAGACTGCCGTGCTGCCGACGAATGCCCGCAAGACATCGGAGGAGCGTCTGGTGGCCGACGATCTGCGCAATCCGGTGGCTGACGTCTATCGCGTGCTGCGCGCGCAGGTGCTGCAGCGGATGAAGAAGCTCGACATCAGCACGATCGCCGTGACCGGCGCGAGCCACGGCGACGGCGCCACCACGACGGCGGCCAATCTCGCGATTTCGATCGCGCTCGACGTGAACCAGACCGTGCTGCTGGTCGATCTCAATCTCCGCGAGCCCAGCATCCACCGCAAGTTCGGCCTCACGCCGGCCAAGGGCATCGAGAACTATCTGCACGGCGAATGCGACATCAAGGATTGCCTGGTCAACCCGGGCATGCGCCGCCTGGTCGTGCTGCCGGCCTGCGTCTCCAAGGGTGAATCCGCGGAATTGATCAGCTCGCCGCGCATGGCGGCGTTGGTGCGCGAATTGCGCAACCGCTATCACGACCGCATCATCATTTTCGATACCCCGCCGCTGCTGGAATCCGGCGAGACGTTGGGGTTCCTGCCCAATGTCGAAGGGGTGCTGTTCGTCGCGCGCAGCGGGCACACCACCAAGACCGAGCTCGATCGGGCCGCCGATCTCCTGCGCAACTACCAGATAATCGGGACCTTGCTGAACGGATCGCGTTGACATCCGAGAGCCGCGGATCGGCTTCACCGCCGGTCCGATCCGAGTAAGCGTTGTATGGACGAGAGATGTACGAAGCCTTCTTCAATCTGAAGAACAAGCCGTTCAGTCTGCTGCCGGACCCGGAGTTCCTGTTCCTGAGCAGCCGCCACGCGGTCGGCCTCAGCCTGCTCGAATACAGCCTGACCGGCCAAGCCGGCTTCTGCGTCATCACCGGCGAGATCGGCTCTGGCAAGACGACGCTGGTGCGCGCATTCCTCGGCCGGGTCGGCCGCGACTTCACCGTTGGACTCATTTCCAACACCCATCACGCGTTGAAGGACATCGCCGCCTGGGCGATGACGTCGTTCGGCCAGAAGCCGAGCGGCACCCATCCGGCGGAGACCTATCAGGAGCTGATGGAATACCTGATCGCCGAATACGGCGCGGGCCGGCAGTGCATCCTGATCGTCGATGAGGCGCAGAACCTGTCGATCGAGGTCTTGGAGGAGCTGCGGCTCCTCTCCAACATCAATTCCGGCAAGGATCTGCTGCTGCAGGTCGTCCTGGTCGGGCAGCCGGAGCTGCTTGAGAAGCTGCGGCGCCCGGAGCTCTCGCAGTTTGCGCAGCGGATCGCGGTTTCGCATCATCTGACCCCGCTCCCCTATGCGGAGACCCGGCGCTACATCGAGCACCGGGTGAAGGTCGCCGGGTCCGACCGGCCGCTGTTCACCGAGATGGCGATGGGTGCCATCCAGTATTTCTCGGGCGGCATTCCGCGCTTGATCAACTCGATCTGCGACATGGCCCTGGTGTACGGCTTTGCCGACGAGACACCGGTGATCGGCGAGGATCTCGTCTTCCGCGTGGTGTCGGATCGCCAGCTGAGCGGGATCGCGCCGTTTGCTCAGGCGGTACCGGCGGATGACCCGACGGTGCGGGCCGAGATCATGAAGCTCGCCAACCTCGGCGCGGCTGCAAGCGAGGCGCCTCCGCCCGCCAAACCCGCCGCGCCGAGAGCTGAGCCGCCCGCCCCGGGTCCGGCGCGCGAAACGCCCGACTTCGTCGCAACGATTCCGGAACAACCTGGACCTTTCACCGGTGCGCCGGAGCGCCGTCAAGGCGGCAAGGTCGCGCCGATTGTGGCGCACCAGATTCCGCTCGATGATGCGGTCATCCAGCAGGTCCTGGTGAAAGAAACACCTCTGCGCGGAACGCACATCCAGGAGCGCCCGGCACGCGAAACTCCGTTCGTGGGGGAAGCGTCGATGCGCGAAGTGCCAGCGCGGGAAGCACCGCTCCGCGCCGCGCCGCGTGCCAATCCGTATTTCTTCCGCGAGGTGGAAGATGACGAGGAGCTGTTGCTGACGCGGGAAATGAATGATTCTTCGCGCAACGCACACGACCATGTCGTGCCGGCGCCGCGTGCGACCTCGCATGTTTCGTCGCCGGATCGCGAGGAGCCATACCTCGAGGCGCCGCGCAGCATTAGTCCGACACCTCTCCGCGCCGAACTTGCTCCGAATCAATCTCAGCGAATGGAAGAAGGCTCCAATTCAGTCGTTGATCCCATGCCGTGGCCGTCGATCAACGAGCGGCGACTGGGCGCTCCGATTCCTGCAAAGGAACATGGAACCGGAACGCTGCCACGGCGTTCTTGGTGGCGTCGGAGTATCGGGCACAACTCTTGAAATTCGGATTGAACTCGAACTGCGACAGGAATGTGAACAGCATTCCCGGCGCAAGGATCGAACTGAACATGGTAAATTTCGCTTCCTCCACAGAACTGCGGACGGTTAGGGGTCTAAAAGAAGTTCCAGGGGAGCATTGACCAACGGGAGCCTTCTCGATGGAACTCAACAACCCCGCCGTTCATGCTGGCGATTTCGGCAGAACGACGGCAGGCGGCCGTGTTCGCGGCTTCTCGCCGCAGAATGTCCGGCTGATCGGCGTTGCTATAGACTTCTCGCTGTTCGTGATCGCGATTGTCGCGGTGGCCTGGTGGATGGGCCAGGAGCCGAGCGATCTCTATCGTGTGGCGCAGATCTTCATTGGCGCACTGCTGATGGCGTTGTTCGCGGCCGCTTGCTCGCTGGCCCGCCTGCATGAGCCAAGGGCGCTCGCGCGCATGCCGGTCTCGGCGCATTTCCTGAAGGCGGTCGCCTGCTTCGGGGCGCCACCGGCCCTCACCATGCTGGTCTGCGCGCCGTTCGTCGGGCACGGCGATCCCAATGTGGACCGGCTTGCCGGCTGGCTCGGCTACAGCGCGGTGGCGGCCGCGGCCATTGCGGTCGTCTCACGGACGGTTCTGTTCGGCGGCCTCGCCGGCGCCAGCAAGCGGCTGGTCGCGGCGCAGCGGGTCGCGGTGGTCGGCTCCGGCGAAACCGCGGGCCGCCTGATCCGCTGGCTCGAAGTCACCGAGCCGCGCCTGGTCGAAGTCATCGGCATCTTCGACGACCGGAGCCGCGAGCGGCTCGTGGACCGCAATCTGGCGCCCCTGGTGCGCGGCAACACGGCCGACCTCATCGAACTCTACAAGAGCGCGCCGTTCGACAAGATTGTCATCGCCCTGCCGCATTCGGCGGAAGACCGCCTGCTGCATCTGCTGAGGAAGCTCCGGCAGCTGCCGGTCGATATCGCGCTGGCGCCGGATCTGATCGGCTTCCGCTCGGCCAACCAGGGGCAGTCGGAGATCGCCGGGCTGAAGCTCTACAAGCTGACCGATCGCCCGATCCGCGAGTCGCAGCGCCTGGTGAAGGGCGCCATAGACCGGCTGCTCTCCGGGTTGGCCCTGATGTTCCTGTCGCCCCTGCTGCTCCTGGTGGTGCTGGCGATCAAGCTCGACAGCCGCGGCCCGATCCTGTTCCGGCAGCCGCGCCAGGGGCTCGGCGACAGCCTGTTCCAGGTTTACAAGTTCCGCACCATGCGTGCCGATCTCGGCGATACCCGCGGGCGACAGCAGACCCAGCGCGGCGATCCGCGCGTGACCCGGATCGGCGGCTGGCTGCGGCGCTCCAGCATCGATGAACTGCCGCAGCTCCTGAACGTGCTGCGCGGAGAGATGTCCCTGGTCGGACCGCGCCCGCACACGCCGCACATGCTGATCGGCGACAAGCAGATCTTCGATTTGGTCGACGAATACAGCTTTCGTCACCGGGTGAAGCCCGGGATCACCGGCTTGGCGCAGGTGAACGGCTTTCGCGGCGCCATCGATACCCCCGAGCATCTGCGCGCCCGCATCGACTTCGATCTCTACTACATCGATCATTGGTCGCTGTGGCTGGACATCAAGATCATGGTCCGCACCGCGGTGATCTGCTTCAAAGGCGTGAACGCATACTAGCCACGGCGGTCGTGGCGGGGCTTTTTCAGCAGCGCACCCCCTGCTGCTCTTGGGCTAGGATTCACCCCGGTTCTCCTTACCGGAACGTGCGAAGGGCACCGCCCGCACGCTCCCTCACCATCGTGTGATTCGACAAGTATTTTACTCTCGAATTAGAGTCGATTCGATGGGATGTTGCGGCGGTCGGCGCGTTGCCTGGGTGTAGTGGACGCGCGGTTTCCGGGAGCACTTTAAGATGCGGATGCTGTTCCGCTGTGCTGGCGTGGTTGGTATCGCCGCACTGCTTTGGTTGGGCGGCTGCGATTCGCCGAAAGACCTCGAGGCCAAATACATCGCCAACGGCAAGGCGCTCTATGAAAGCGGCGATTTCGCGAAGGCCGCGGTCGAGTTCCGAAACGCGCTGCAGATCCAGCCGGCCAACCTCGAACCGCAATACTACCTGGGACTGATCGCCGAGAAGCAGGAGAAGCGCGACGCCGCGGCGGCGGCCTTCCAGAAGGTCGCTGACGCCGACCCGAAGAATTTCGACGCCAATCGCAAAGCCGGCCAGTACGCCCTGCTGGGCGCCAATGTCGACGGCACCAAGCGCTACGCCAAGCAGATCCTCGCCAACGCCCCGGGTAAGCCGGAAGGCCATACCTTGATGGCGGCCGCCTTGCTGCTGGAAGGCAAGCTGCCCGAGGCGGAGAAGGAAGCGCGCGCAGCGCTGGCGCTCGACCCGAAGAATGTCGATGCCCTTGTTGTCTTGGCCGGCCGGCAGGCGCGCGGCGGCGCTCTCGACGCGGCGCTGGCGACCGTCGAGCAGGGCCTCGCCGACAATGCGAAGAGCACGGACCTGCTGCTGGTCAAGCTGAAGATCCTGTTTGACCAGAAGAAGACCACCGAGGTCGTCACGGTGCTGCGCCAGATGCATGAGATCGACCCCAAGAATCCGAACTACGTCATCGACCTCGCCAATCAGCTCGCGATGATCGACCAACTCGGCGAAGCGGAGACGATCTTCAAGCAGGCGCTCGAGGCAAATGCCGACAACGACGCCTTGATCGCCGCCTATGCCGGCTTCCTGGTCCAGAAGCGCAGCCTCGACGAGGCGATCAAGCAGATCAAGGTGCTCGCCGAGCAGACCAAGCTGGCGCCGAAATACGTGCTGCTGCTGGAGCAGCTCTATGTGCAGGCCAAGAAGTTCGACGAAGCAACGGCGCTGATGCACGATCTCGAGCAGAACGGCGCGAATGCTAACGACCGCCTGCGGGCCAAGGTCGAGCTGGCGCGCCTGACCGCGCTGCAGGGCAAACCGGACGAGGCCCTGGTCCAGATCGAGGCGATTTTGAAGGAAGATGCGGAGAACGAGCCCGCCCTGCTTCTGCGCAGCGGCCTCGAACTCAACGCCGAGAAGTACGACGCCGTCATCGCCGATGCGAAGTCCGTGCTGCACAAAGACCTGAACTCGGTTGCCGCGCTGGTGCTGCTCTCGAAGGCCTACGAAGCGACCGGCGACACCGTTCTTGCCATCGATGCGCTGCGCAACATCACGCGGCTCGCGCCGAATGACGTCGATGCGCGGCTGCGTCTCGCCAGCCTGCTGGCCGCCAAGGCGCCGGACGAGGCGTTGCAGCATCTCGATGTCGCGATCGCGATGCGCCCCGCCGCACCCGAGCTCAAGGTGCAGAAGGCGGAGTTCCTGGTACGGACCGGCGCCCCGGACAAGGGCGAAGCGCTGGCCGAGACCTTGATCAAGGACCCCGCGACTGCTGCGGTCGGGCACAGGATCGTCGCCATGTCCGCTATGGCACGTAGCGACTTCGCGACCGCGATCGCGGAGTTGCAGCTGGCGGCGGACGGCGGCGAACCATTTGAGAAGACCGGGCCGATGCTGGTGGCCGCCTATATGCGATCCGGCAAGCCCGAGCTCGCGGAGAAGCTGCTGAGCGAGCGCATCGCCAAGGATGCCGGCGACGCCAAGTCGATGGTGCTGCTGGCGGCGGTCCGCATGCAGGCCGGCAAGGCAGACGAGGCGGAGAAGCTGCTGCGGCAAGCCATTGCCGCCAAGCCGGATTCGACCGAACCTTATATCAGCCTGGTGCAGCTGCTGTCGCAGCAGCGCAAGAGCGACGAAGTCGTGAAGGTCAGCGAGGCCGCATCGCAGAAATTTCCGAATGACCGAAGCATGGGTCTGGTCGCCGCCATCGCCTACGACACCTCGGGAAACTTCCAGGCGGCGAAAGCGGGCTATGAGAAGATCTTGGCGAAATGGCCCGACGACATGGTAGCTGCCAACAATCTCGCCGCCCTGATCGCCGATGTCTGGCCGACCGACGCGCAGCTGCTGGACCGGGCGCGCCAGCTCACCGAGAAGTTCAGAGGCTCCGACAATGCGGTGCTGCTGGATACGCTCGGCTGGGTCCTGGTCCGCCAGGGCAACTTCGACGACGCCGCCATCCTGTTGGCGCGGGCAACGTCACTGCTGCCCGACAATCAGCAGATGCAGTTCCACTACGGCATGGCGCTGAAGGGCAAGGGGCTGACCACCAAGGCGCAGGCCGCCTTCTCGCTGGCCTTGGCCGGCAAACCCGACTATCGCGGCCAGGACGAAGCCCACCAGGTGTCCTCGACCTTGAAGTAGACGCGAGACCGCCACAGCGGACCAGGCCGGGGCGATCCGACGATTGATCGCCCTGCCCGCGATTGCCTACGGATTGATCCTGGTCTGCAGCGCCGCCCAAAGCACGTCGAGCGGCATCAAGAACGTATCGATCGCCACCAGCGCGCCGGCGATCGCCGCGATGACCGCAAGAACGGCCGCAGCGAGCTTCACCCAGCGGCTGGTGCGTTCCCGTGGCGTGGTGATGTAGGGAACCGTCGCGAGCGGCACTTCCCCGAACACCCGCTCCAGGCCGCGCGGCTCGTAGACCTTCGAATCCAGCATCTCCAAGGCGAGCATAGCGCCAGCGGCAAGCAGCACCGACATCGCGAGACCTGCCAGCAGCAGGACCTTACGGTTCGGCTTGATCGGCAGTTCCGGGAATTCCGGCGCCTCGATCACAGAGAAGGTCTCGCTCTTGCTCTGTTGCTCCATGCTCTGGGCAACCTGGGCATCCGCTTCCTTGTCCTTGAAGTCCTGGTAGCGCTTCACAGCAGCTTCGTATTGCTGCTGTAGGGAATTGTACTGGCCGGACAAGGCCTGGGTCTGGAGCACGCGCTGCTGCGTTTCCTCGATCTTGGCCTGGAGCGCCGCGGTCTCCATCTGCAGGCCCTGCATCACGGCGGTGGATTCTCCGAGCTGGTTTTGCATCTGGATGTACATCGGGTTGTCGGGCGGCCCTTTCGGCGTCGACAGCATCGAGACGCTCGGCTCCTTGCCGATCTCGGCCTTGAGATCATCGAGCTGCTTGCGCAGCTTCTGCACATCGGGATGCTTCTCGCCGTAACGCTGCAGTGCTTCCGAAAGCTGGGCCTGCAACTGGGACAGGCGCGCCTGGGTAGAAGTCGGCTCGTCGCTGGTGCCAACCTGGGCCTTCAGCGAGTCGATCTGCTTCTTCAGGTGAGCGACCTGCGGATGCTTGGGGCCGTACCGCGCCGAAAGGTCGATGTACTCGAGTTCCAGCGCCATCAGCTGGGCTTGCGGCGTCGCCGGCGTCCCGCCGGAAGTCATTGGCATATAGGGGCTGATCTGTCCGAGTTGTCCCTGCAGGAAGGCACGCTTCTCGGTCAGCTGCTCAAGGGTGCTGCGGTTCTGCAGCAGCTGGCTCTGCAACTGCTCGAGGATCCGCATGTTGGTGTCGATTTGCTCGGGAAGGGTGCTGGAGTTCTTGGTCTTGAACTCGGTCAGCCGCTTCTCGGCGTCTTCCACGTCCTGAAAGAGCTTCTGCGACTGCTGGGCCAGGAACTCGGTCGTCCCCGCCGCCTTCTCGGTACGGGTTTGTACGTTCTCGGCGAGATACAAGTCGGTCAGCCGGCTCGCCACTTGCTGGGCGACGCGCTGATTTCGGTCCTCGTAGGAGACCGTGAATGCGATCGTCGCTTGCGGCTGGTTGCTGTTGCGCGTGCTGCTGACGAAATCGGCGCTCAGCACGGCAAGATCGATCTTGCTGCGCAGGAGGTTGATAAGCTCCGAGCGCGGCGTGGTCGCCAGCGCCGCCTGGTAGAGTCCGAACCGGTCGATGATCTCCCCGAGATTCTGGTTCGTCATGACGCGCTGCTCGATGACCTGCAGTCGCTGGTCGGCGTAGGTCGACACGGTCGACTTGACGAGATCGCTCGGGACATCCGGCTCTTCGATCAGGATCGTCGCGGTCGATTGATAGGTCGGTGGCCAGATCAGTGCGATCGCCACGGCGCCGGAAAACGCCACGAAGCCGACCGCCAGGCCGATCCATTTTCTGCGCCGCAAAGTGTGCAGCACGTTGATGTTGGCCAGGAGGTTGTCACCGTCAAAGCCCAATGACCCGGATTGAGCGATGGCCATTCTAGAAACCACTCCAGTTGAAATCGGGAAGCGCGTAGCGCAGCGTTATAAACGCTGCGTTGTCGTAGGCGGATCCGCCCGATTCGACGTTCTTGTAGCGGAACTGATATGACGCCTGGAATTTGAGGTCCTCGGTCACGTTCCAGGTGACCGCCGGCTGTACCGTCAGGTAGCGCGACAGGCCGTCCTCCGACTGTGTTTCCTGGTCGTCCACATAGCTGGTGTTGAGCGACAGCGCCGTGAGTTCGCTCAGCTGGTAGGACAGGTTAACCGAGCCGCGATTGCGGGTCCGCTCTTCGCCGTCGCCGGTAGGCTCGGTGTCGCGTGAGAGCGTCACCTGGGCGTTGGTCTGTTCATTAATCTGATAGTTCATGTTGAACTGGAAACGATAGCTGATGCTGTCTTGATCTTTCCGGTTCTCGCGGTGGGTGATGTTGTAATTGAGGCCGGCGGCGCCGCCGATCGTGAAGCGCTCGGTCGGGTGGTACTCGTAGCCGAACAGGCCGCCATAGGTGTCCTGGCTTTCGGCGGTGTCGCCGTCCAGGCCCTCGTTGTCGGTTTGATCGGGCTCGAAGCGGGAGTAGTTGAGGCTGGCGGTGACCGACGCCAGCTCGCTCAGATCGTGGGAATAGGTGACGGTCGGGCCGTAGTCCTGGTAGTCGGTCTTTTCCGGCGAGTCATAGGTGGTGCGCAGGTACCGCGCGGACAGGTTGAGGCGGTCGATCGGCGACAGCAGGTAATCCCAGGAGGGATTGGCATCCCAACGATACAGCCGGATCGAGTCGTTTACGAACTGGTCCGTCGCTTCCTCTTCGGATTCCAGCGTGGTGTCACGGTCGAATCTGCCGCGGAAGCTCACCTTGCTGCGTTCGCTCAAGTCCTTCGATGCGTTCAGCCGAGCAAACTGATCCTCGGAGTTGAGATCGGAGTGGTTGATGTATTGGTTGAACTCGAACAGGCCCTGCAAGGCGATCTTCGAGGTCGGGCTGGTGCGGGACAGCGTGAACTCCGGCGTGGTCTGCGAGCTGAACGTGCTGATTTCGTCATTGGGCTGGAGCAGCAGGTTGCTGTTGTAGCCCATCCGCTGTGACAAGGCGGATTCGAAGGTCCATTCCTGCGCCAAGGCGGTACCCGTCTGGAAGCACATCATACAGAGGCTGCTGACCAACAACCCGAATGCCAGCGCGAGGGCGCGATTCACCCCGCGCAGTCCCCGCCCACCGATGGCCATACCAATCCCCCGAAGCAAAAATTAGCGATCAGAATCCAAGACCGGCCTGCGGCACGACCACCACATCGCCGCCCTGCAGTTGGATGTTCATATTGAGCTGCTCCCCGTCCTCGACGCTGGAGTAGTCGAACGGAATCTTCGTCTGCACGCCCCCGCTGTCGCGGCGCAGCACGATGATCCGGCTCTTGCTGGCGAACGGCGTCAGGCCGCCGGCCAAGCTCAGGGCCTGCATCACATCGACCTGCGTGTCGGTCACGAAGGTGCCGGGCTGCTTCACTTGGCCGATCACCGAGAAGGAGTTGCCCGAACTCTTGACCAGCGAGACGGTAACCTCCGGATCGGTCACGTTCGGCAGCATGTTGCCGGCGCGGAGCGCATCCGCGATCTTCTTCGACAGATCGCTGAGCGTCAGCCCGCGCGCGTTGATGTTCCCGACCAGCGGAAAGGCGATGCCGCCGTCCGGCTCGACCGCGACGTCGCGATCGAGATCACGCTCGCCATAGACCGAGATATGGATCGTGTCGCCGCCATTGATGCGATAGAGCGGTTGCGGTGCGGCCTGCGCCGGCCCGGGTTCAGCCGTTGCGGGCTCCACCACGGTGGCCGGCTCGGCCGGCACAGCCGGGACCGGCGCCGCCGCGGGCGTGGCTCCAGCTGGGACCGTGGTGACCGGCAAGGTCGTCGCGGCCGGCGTTTGCGTCGCGGAGGAATCCTGCGCGATCGCCGCCCCGGCCATCCAGGCAACGGCCGTGATTAACGCGATAGATGTGAGGAGCCGTTTCATCTTTTTCTTCCCGTTTTCGACCCGTCGTCGACAACCGTCAAGTTCGATCTCCGCCGCTGATACCGAGGGCAAAATAATCTAAATTTGCTTGATGATACAGCTAAATACCGAGCGTTAATCATGTCCCGTTTTAATTTGGCTATTGGCAGGTCGATCGAACTGAAGCTGCGGCAACGGAATGTTGCTGGACTGCCCGGACCGGCGGTCACGGGCTCCCCGTAAATGCGCAACGCGCCTTGAAGGTTGCGTTTTTGCCGCCCGGATTCGGGCTTGTCACGCTCGATTACGCCGGCCCGTGCTACGGTATTCCCTAATTCCAACATTCAATTAAAACGGGATACCATCAATCTCCAGTCAGAGGCCCGGAATTAGATGGTTAATCACAATATGGTGGTAGCAAATTCGCCGGTTTTCCAAACGCAGATCCAAATAAATGACCTAAAGTTTGGAATAAATTCGAAAGCGGATCTGCCAGCCGTGGCAGCGGGTTCTCCTCCCGCAGCGGCCGGGGGGCTTCTTCGTCGGGGCAGAATTTGATGGATATGCGTAGTCCAAGTCGGAAGCTGGAACTCCTAGGACTGGCATCACCCGTCGCAAAGCGCGCGCCGACCGGGCGCCTGCAGCCGCAGCAGCTGAGCTACATCAGCCTGGCGATCGACCTGGCGCTGTTCGTCGGCGCCGGAGCGGTTGCCTGGGTCGTGGCCTCGGTCCCCGGCGCCGACATCTATCGCCTGATGGCGCTCGGCATCGCCGGCATGGCCTGCATCATTTTCCTCGGCTTCTGCCGGGCGCTGAAGGTCCACGACCCGCTGCTGCTGCTGCACACCACCGCCATCTCGCGCATGCCGCGGATGATCGTCTGCACCGGCCTGCCGCTGCTGTTTCCGCTCGCGATGAGCCTTCTCTTCGTGCGCAGCGCCGAGACCGAGGTCCATCACCTGATCTCCTGGCTGCTGTGGTTTGAATTGATAGCGATGTCGGCGACGGTCGTGGCGCACGGCTTCTTCCAGGTGGTGCGGCCGATGCTGAGCGATCGCATCCTGGCCCGTCAGCGCGTCGCCATCATCGGCGCCGGGGAATCGGCCGCGCGGCTGATCAAGTGGGTGGAATTGACCGCGCCCGGTTTGTTCGAGATCATCGGCGTCTTCGACGACCGCGACAGCCGCCGCACCCTGAATTCCAGCGTCGCGCACCAGATTCGCGGCAGCACCGCCGACCTGGTCGAGCTCTACAAATCCGCCGCCTTCGACAAGGTGGTCATCGCCCTGCCCCATTCCGCCGAGGCGCGCCTCCTCGACCTGCTCCGCAATCTGCGCGTCCTCCCCGTGGACATCGTGCTCGCGCCCGACCTGATGGGCTTCAACGCCGCCGATCAGGAAACCGCGGAAATGGCCGGCCTGAAGCTGCACTCGCTGGCGCACCGGCCGATCCGCGAGCCGCAGCGGCTGATCAAGACCGCGATCGACTTCGCCGCGGCCTCCGGAGCCTTGATCTTCCTTTCGCCGCTGCTGTTGCTGATCGCGCTCATCATCCGGCTCGACAGCCAGGGCCCGATCTTCTTCCGCCAGCGCCGCCAGGGTCTCGGTGACCGGCTGTTCGATGTCTACAAGTTCCGCACCATGTATTGCGACCTTGCCGATCCGAAGGGCGCCAAGCAGACCAAGCGCGGCGATCCGCGGGTCACCAAGATCGGCGCATTCCTCAGGAAGACCAGCCTCGACGAGCTGCCGCAGCTGATGAACGTGCTGCGCGGGGAGATGTCGCTGGTCGGCCCGCGTCCGCACACGCCGCACATGCTGATCGGCGACAAGAAGCACTATGAGATCGTCTCCGAATACAGCTTCCGCCACCGCGTGAAGCCCGGCATCACCGGCCTTGCCCAGGTGAACGGCTATCGCGGCGCGGTGGACACTCCCGACCAGTTGAAGGCCCGCGTCGATCTCGACCTCTACTACATCGACCACTGGTCGCTCTGGCTCGACATCAAGATCCTCTGGCGCACCGCCTTCGTCTGCTTCTCCGGACGCAACGCCTACTGAGCGCCGCCCCGCCGGCGCGGCCCGATTCGAGCGGCTAATCGACTCACAACAAACGGTTTTTCTGCGGGGATTTCGGCGGCGGCCGAATCCGCTATCATCCCGCTTCGCCGCCTGGAGCGCGGCGACCGGCAGTGAGGTGGATCCCGTGGTCGAGCAGTCCCTGCAGTTTCCCGTCAAGATCGACTTGAAGTTCCCGCTGCCCGACGGCCGCATGCTGGTGCAGGGGCCGCTAACCTACAACACCGACGGGCTCGCCACCCAGCACAATTGTGAGTTCATCAAGGATCCGAGATTCGCCGCCGCCTACGCGTTTGGGATGACCGACGGCCCCGCCGGCCGGCATCTCGAATGGCGCGTGCATATGGCGATCTGGGTCGCGGTGCAGGCGGCACAGCTCGAAGGCGACTTCATCGAATGCGGCGTCAACACCGGCATCGTCTCCGGCGCCGTCATGACCTATCTCGACTTTGCGAAGCGCGCCGACCGGACCTACTACCTGCTCGACACCTTCGCCGGAATTCCCGAGGAGCAGATCACCGATTCCGAGCGCAAGCTCGGCGTCGCCGGGATGAATGCGAAATACCAGGGTGGCGACAGCCTCTTCGCCATGGTGCAGCGGAAGTTCGCGCGCTGGCCGAACGCCAAGCTCATTCGCGGCCGCGTGCCGGACACCCTGGCCGAGGTGAGCGCGCAGCAATTCGCCTTCGCCTCGATCGACATGAACGTGGTGGAACCGGAGATCGCCGCCGCCGAATGGCTCTGGCCGAAGCTCTCGCCCGGCGGCTTCGTGCTGCTCGACGACTACGGCTGGGCGCCGCATATCCACCAGAAGCGCGCCTGGGACGTCTTCGCCAAGCAGAAGGGCATCGAGATCCTGTCGCTGCCGACCGGCCAGGGCCTCTGGATGAAGCCGCGGTAACCGATCCGGTCATGGAGTTCACGCGGGATCAGATCGGCCCGACCGTCTTCTTTGCGACGCCGCCGGAGACGGGCAAGCGCAACCTGCTGATGCTGCACGGCGCGCTCGGCAGTTCCGAGCGGATCATGCATCTCGCGTCCGGTTTCGACGATTTCAACCTGCTGTTCTGCGATCTCAAGGGCCATGGCCAGTCCGAGAAAGCCGCTGGGGGCTACGATCCTGCGACTTTGGCGGGCGAGCTCATCGCACCGATCAATGCGAGCTTCGGCGCGGCGCCCTTCGCCGTCGTGGCGGAATCCTTCTCCGGCATCGTGGCGCTCGACCTCGCCCGGCGAACGCAGCAGCTGCAATGCCTAGCGATGGTCGACACGCCCTTCGACAACCAGCGCATGCCGGATTCACTGGTCGCCCTGGTGCGTGCCTACCAGTCGCGCGCCGAGCAGCGCGAGGCCATTGCCGGCGTCAGCGCAGGTTTCTTCGGTCTCGATGTCGTGGCGCGCAAGGTGCGGCCGCTCAGCTATTTCGACCGGCTGGAAGGTTTGCGCCTGCCGCTGCTGATGGTATCCGGTACGCGGAAGGCCGTCGATCATCCGAAAGCCCCGGAACCCGGCGCCTATTTCTCGGAGCAGGATCGAGCCAGGATCGGCGCCGCCTATCAGGGGCCGTTCTCGGTGGTGGAGATAGCCGGGGCCGGACATCGCCTGCTGAAGACCCATCCGGATCTGGCGATCGCCGCGATCCGGCCGTTCCTGGAGCAATACGCTACGCTGCCGGCAGCTTGATGCGGCCCGACGCCACTTCCGCTTCGTAATAGGCGAGATCGCTCTCGCTATCGACCTCACCCCAGCCGGCATCGGTCGGCACCGCGCGGATGTCGAGGCCGCGCTTTAGCAGCAGCGAGAGCAGACCGGTCATGTCAAGCTTGTCGCGCCGCGCCGGTTCCAACTCGGCAAGCAATGTCTCGACTCCGGCCCAGCTTTCCGGCGTGAAGCGCAGCAGGCCCATATACTGGCCTTCGATCTGGTCGAGCGAGGTCGCCCGTGCACCGATCTCCACCAGGCGGTTGCCGTCGGTCATGCGGAAGGTCTCCGCGTCGCACAGGGGATCGGCGAAGCGTGCTTCCCAGAGCGCGCGCCAGTTGGGGTCATAGGCGATGGCGAGCTCCGGCCCGGCCAGGGCCGCCAGCCGCCGCACCGTCGACGCCGGATAGAAGATATCGGCATAGCTGACCAGGCAGGCCGACTGCTTCAGCCAGGGCGCCGCGGCGGCCAGGGACATGACCATGTTGGTCTCGGCCCAGCGTTCGTTCCGGAACAGCTTCACATCGGGACGGACCAGCTGCTCGGCCCGATAGCCACCCACGACCGCGATCTCGGCGACTCCGCCCGCGCGCAACGCCGCCTGCTGCATCGAGAAGAGGCTGCGGCCCGCGAGCTCGACCAGGCATTTCGGGCGGTCTTCCGTCGCCGCCTTCATGCGGCTGCCGCGCCCGGCGGCGAGAATGATGGCTCTCATGCGCGTGTTCCGAAGAGTTTCTGCAGCAAGTCCTGGTCCTCGGGCGCGAACGGCGACATCCGCTCGGGATGCCACATCACGCAGAGGATCGGCTCGCGCCGATGGCGCGCCGCCTCGATCGTATCGTCCGCTGCGATGCCGATCACGTCGAAATCCACCGGCACGCCGCGAAAGCCCCAATTGTGGAAGCTGTTCACCGCCCGCTCGGAGCCGTCGGCGAAGCGGACCGGGTGCATCACCGCGACATGGCCGGTGACGGCGACCAGCTCGGCGCCGAGCACCGTCAAGAGATGCTGCATGCCGCGGCAGACGGCGAGGATCGGCCGCTGCTGCGACCGCGCCCAATCCACCAGCTTGCGCTCGACTGCATCGCGATCCGCCGCATCGGCGCCCTGGCTGGAAAGATCGCCGCCGCCGGACAGGATGACGCCGGCGGGATCGAACTCCGCCAGCAGCGCGTCTGTGCTGTCGGGCGCGTTGGGGATCGGCACGGGAAGAAGGCCGCAGCTCGCCAGCAGCGGCGACCAGCGCTGGTCGAGCGAATCCCGCCGCTCGTTGCGATCCTTCAGGAACTCGACCCGCTGGCTGATCGCGACCCGCCGTGAGGTCATTGAATGACGTCGACCCGGCGGTTGGCGCAGTCGAGGCCGAGACGCCGGGCACCCCGCCACTGGTTGAACAGCAGCTCGCCCGCGCCGATCACGGCCGGGAGCTGCAGCTCGCCGGCGCGGATCGCCATGTGCGAATTGACGCCGCCATAGGCGGTGATGAAGCCGCGGATGCCGCAGGAGAACAGCCAGTCGAAGCCGGGATCGGCGCTCGGGATCATGACGATCGCATCCTTGAGCTCCTCGAGCGGGCGGTCATGGCCGGTGACCGGTCCCTCGGCCTTGCCCTGGGTGATGAAATTGGGCTCGGCCTGGAGCTGGCTGAAGGAGAAGACATCGTCCGACCCTTGGATCAGCGGCGGCAGCACGATCTGCTTGGCCTGGGCATAGCGCACCCGGCCGTTGGCGATGCTGCTCTCCATGATCTCGGCGGCATTGCCGGCCGAGACGTAGAGCTCCTCGATCAGGGCGGCGTCGAAATAGGACATCGCCTCGGCGTCGAAGCCGTGCTTGGCGCCGAGCGTGGTCAGCAGTTTCAGCGAGTCCGAGAGCGACTTGGTGAAAACGAACTTGGAGTGCTCGCGGCCCTGGATGCTGGCCTGGATGAAATCGAACAGGCGCACCACGTCCATGTCGAGCTTGTGCTCCGCCAGGAGCTTGTCGATCTGGCGGATCTGCGCCAGCGACAGCGCGAAGGGCTGGTGCGGCTTCGCCGGCGCCGACTGCTTCGACCAGTCGAGATAGCGGTCCGGCGCTTCGTCGTAGCGCGGCGAGAGAATGTCATAGGTGCCCGGCCGCAGGTGGCCGTAGCGTTCCAGGAAGGCGGGTTTGGAGAGATTGCGGAAATCTTCCGCCATCCGGCCGCTGACTGTGTCGAGCCCGGCCATGAAGCAGTCATACTGCTCCCGGGCCAGGATGCCGACCGTCACCAGCGACTTCAGCATCTGCACCGCGATGAAGCCGGCGCGCGCCAAGCCGGCGAAGGGCAGAGTGCCGTAGCGCTTGCAGTCCTCGAGCAGCCAATAGACCTTGCCGAGCTCGTCCATGTCGGCGTTGAGGATGGTCTGCTGGCGCTGCTGCAGCACCTCGATCTTGGCGCTGTCCTGCTTCCAGAGCCCGCTTTCGGCATGGACCACGCGGTTGGTAAGGCGGCGCAGACTCTCGGTGACGCAATCGAGGTCGCCAGTGCTGAAACCCCGGTCGCGGAGCCGCTTCAGCCGATCCTGAAGATCGAAGCTGTAGCAGGAATGGACGATCTCGAACTCGACCTTGTCGTGCAAGGTCGGCGCCGCGAGGAGCTGGTCGATATAGGCATCGACCATCCGGTCGGCGAGCCCGTCCTCGATGTCGCCGGGCACGAAGCTGTTGAAGCTCACCCGCACGTCCACATAGGGGAGGCCATGGAAGCTCACGATCAATGGAAAGGATCGGAGATTGCGGTAGCCGTAGTTGTGCCGCTGATAGGCCCAGACGCTGTCGGTGATGAGATTGCGATAGAGCGAGAGTGCCAGCGGCCGCGGCCGCACGCCGATGATCTCCGCCGGATTCCAGTCCGGCATCACGCCATAGACCGTGCGCCGGCCGCGGAGATAGGGATGCGGGCGGTTGGCGACGGCAATCTTGTCGGCGATGGTCTGGAGCCGGGCGCGATGCGCTGCCGTCTCGCGCGGCGAGAGGCTGCCGCCAACCAGCGGCCGGACCTGCAGCAGGTAGAGCTTGCCCTGGGCGAAGGTGAACTCGATGTCGAGCTCGGCCAGGCCGAAGATCGATTCCAGCTCCCCCGCCAGCGTCAGCAGCGGCCGGAGCGGCGCCGGACAGAGGCTCGGATTCTCGCCCTTCAAGTGCAGATGGGTTTCCAGCGGGCTTTGCTTGCCGCCGGTCACCGCCGCGGTGTCGCCTTCGGTCTCGTAGTTGATGACCAGGTAAGGCGAGCCGCTGTTGGGATCGCTGGTGAAGACCACGCCCGACATGTCGACCGATTGCAGCATCGGCTGGATCAGGACCTGGTCGGTCGGGTCGGTCTCGTCGTAAGAGGCGAAGACCCGGTCGATCGCCGCCTTGAGATCGGCGAGGCCAAGCACATTTGGAATGGAGAGGAAGCGGCCAGCCTGCGAAGCGCCGGCCTTGTCTTCATGCCGCGCACTGGAGCGCACGATCAGCGGCGCCTTCAGCCAGCCGTCACGCTCGGCAATCTTGAGAGTCGCGTCGGAGGCGGCCTCCCAGCCCTTTCGCTCGACGATCTGCAGCGGCAGGATCTCGGCACTGTGCAGGACCGGGCGCAGCCGCGCGAGCGTCTCCGCCTTGGTGCCGAACTCGAGAGGGCGTTGAGCCGTTGCGTCCCGCGGCAGCGCCATGGTCAGATCTTTCGCGCCGACCAGGCCCGGGTGCGGTAGGTGGTGACGATCTTGTCCATGCCGGCGGTGCGCTTCTCGAGCCAGCCGAGGAACTTCGCCCAGTTCTCCGGGCCCATCTGCACCTGGATGTCGTTCACCGAGCGCCAGACGCCGATGTAATGCTCCGGCGTCTGCTCGGCGGTGTGCCGGCCCTCAAGATAGACCACGTCGTCGAACTTGCCGCTGGCCCAGAGCTTCTCGGTCAGCGTCTCGGTGATGCCCGAACCGCCGGAGGAGACGCGCTTCATGGTCGGCGGGCAGAGCGACTTGATGTAGTCCTCGACCTCGACCAGGAAAGGATTGATCTCGATGAGCCGCGGATTCCAGAGCGCGACGAAGCGGCCCTTGGGCCTCAGGATGCGGCGGAACTCGTCGAGGCCGCGATCGAAGTCGACCCAATGGAAGGACGAGGCCATGGAGACCATATCGACCGACTGGTCCGCCAGACCTGTGGCCTCGCCGCTGCCTTCGCGATAGCTGACCCGCTGGCCTTCACTATCCCGGATACCGCAGCGGCGCATGTCCTCGTTGGGCTCGACCGCGGTCACATGGGCCACGCGCTCGGCCATGAGGCGGGTCCAGATCCCGGTACCGGCGCCGATATCCGCCACCTTCATCGACGCCACGTCGTCGGCGCACATCGCCAGCAGGGCGTCGCGCACCGACCGGCTGTAGCCGGGGCGGTAACGGGAATAATTCTCGGCAAGGCCGGTGAAATCACCGTGTTTCAAGGCGGTCTGGGCCATCTCTGTCTCGCTGGTTACGACGTGAAAACGTCGCAAGTTCCGTGCCGCAATCTAGGCCAGTTAAGGTTTACGAGACGTTAATACCCTCGCCCCTACAGTTCGGCATGGCGGCGGGCGGCGGCTGCGCACCGATGATTTGAAAGGACTTTCTCGTGGCGAATGCCGATCAGCGGCCCGTGGTCTGGCTCTGCGGTTTTCCGAGCTCGGGCAACCTGAAAGCGCAGCTTGGCCTCGCGACCCTGCTGTTCGGGGCGCCAAAGTCGATCACCGAGCTCGATACCAACATCCCGGTGATGTCGATCGGGCCGCAGATCCCGCCCTGCCCGGAGGGCTTCCCGCTGCGCTTCATCTTCACCCATCACCTGGCCAACCGCTTTATGCTGACCCAGGTGAAGACCTATCGGATCGTCTATGTGGTCCGGGATCCGATCGATGCCGGCATTTCCTCCGCGGGTTACCTGCTCAACCAACGCATCAAGCTCGGCAGCGCCACCGAAGCCGAGATGCAGGCGACGCGCGATGCCCTGATCGAAAGCTTTCTGGACTACGGCACCTATCCCGAATACGTCTCTTACGACTACGGCACTTGGTCGAGCCATGTTCTGAGCTGGCTCACCTATGCCCAGGAAGCGCGCGTCGAGATGATGGTCGTCAAATTCGACGACATGCGACACCGCGGCGCGGAGGTCCTGGGTGAACTGGCCAAATTCGTCGGCATAAAGAACCTTCCGGATGGCCGGATCGAGCAGGCGCTGGAATCCTGGTCGTTGAAGGCGAGTGCCCTTCTCGAGGAGAACGCCATCCGGAACCAGGAGCGCAGCCGCTTCTTCAAGCCGGCCTGGGCGCCCGCCTATGCGCAGGGTTGGCGCTACCACGGCAAGGGCCTGTCGGGTTACGGCAAGGATCGTCTCTCACCGGCGCAATGGGAGAGGGCCCGTCACCTGTTCGGCCCGGCCGCCGCGAAGATCGGCCTGGAGATGAAATTCTCCGCCTAGCGGCGGATCGGAAACTTCCGAAGGATTTGGGCGACCGCGTCCTCGGGCGTGATGTCGCCATGGTTATCGATCAGCAGATCGGGCGCGCGCGGCTCCTCGATCGCAAAGTCGAGCCCGGCGACGTCCTTGACTTCGCCGGCCTTGGCCCGGGCGTAGATGCCCTTGGGATCGCGCGCCTGCAGCTGCTCGATCGGCACCCGCAGATAGATCTCGTGATAGCCGGGAATGTTGGCGCGATTCCAGTCATGCACCTGGTGGAACAGCGAGATCGTCGCACAGATCACCGTATGGCCCTGGCGTGAAAGCTCGCTGCAAAGCCTCGCATATTGCAGCGCCAGATTGAGGCGCGATCCGCGGTCATGGGCGCCGGAGACGCCGAAGATCGCGCGCAGCACATCGCCGTCGAGCAGCACCGGGCGCCGGCCCGCGGCGACCATCCGGTCCACGAGGCGTTGCGCCACGCTGCTCTTGCCGGCAGCGGAGAGCCCGGTGATCCAGTAGACTTGGCCCTGCATCACGCCTTCACGATCCGGCGGCCGCGCGCCTTGCTTTTTTCCATGGCGTTGCGGGTATCCACCACCAGCCGCGCATGCTTGCCGATCCGCTGGTAGTCGACGTTGTCATGGTCGGTGACGATCAGCACGGCATCCGCGGCGGCGATGCGCTTGGCGGTGAGCGGCACCGAGCGGCGGTCGGTCAGATGGCCATGCTCACGCGACGGTTTGACCCTTGAAATAAACGGGTCATGATACTCGACCACAGCGCCCGCCTCCTCCAGCATGCCGATCAGGGTGAGCGAGGGACTCTCGCGCATGTCATCGACGTTCTTCTTGTAGGCGAGGCCGATCATCAGGATCTTCGCCTTCTTCAAGGCGCGGCCGGCATGGGCATTCAGGGCTTCCGCAAGACGGCCGACGACATAGCGCGGCATCAGCGTGTTGATCTCGCCGGCCAATTCGATGAAGCGGGTGTTGATGCCGAACGCGCGCGCCTTCCAGGTGAGATAGAAGGGGTCGATCGGGATGCAATGGCCGCCGAGGCCCGGGCCGGGATAGAAGGGCATGTAGCCGAAGGGCTTGGTCTTCGCCGCCTCGATCACTTCCCAGACATCGATGCCCATGGCATCGAAGATCACCTTGAGCTCGTTCACCATCGCGATGTTGACGGCGCGGAAGATGTTCTCGGTGAGCTTGATCGCTTCCGCCGTCTCCGGCGAGGAGACCGGCACCGTCTTCACCACGACGCCGTCATAGAGCGCCTTCGCCAGCTTCAGCGCCTTGGCGCCGTCGCCGCCGATCACCTTGGGAATGGCGGCGGTGCCGTAGGTCTCGTTGCCGGGATCCTCGCGCTCGGGGGAATAGGCGAGATGGAAGTCGCGGCCCGACTTCAAGCCGCCGCGCTCCAGGATCGGCTTCAAGACCTCGGTCGTGGTGCCGGGATAGGTGCTGGATTCCAGTACCACGATCTGGCCCTTGCGCAGGTGGCGCACTACCTCCTCACCGGTCGTGACGATGAAGCGGAGATCCGGCTCCCGAAACCTGGTGAGCGGCGTCGGCACACAGATGATAATCGCGTCCATCTGCTTCAAGCCGGCGAAATCGCCGCTCGCGGCGAGGTACTTCGCCTTCACCAGCGGCCGAATACGGCCCGCGGGAATATGCTTGATGTAGCTCCGGCCGGCACTGAGCACGTCGATCTTCTTCGGATCGATGTCGAAGCCGGTGACCTTGAAGCCCTTCTCGGCGAAGAGGCAGGCCAAAGGCAGGCCGACATAGCCCAGACCGATGATGCCGACCTTGGCGGTTCTGGCCGCGATCCTCCCGGCGAGATCCGGCGTCCCGGCGCGCCGCGACCGAGTTTGTTGCGCGGCGCGACGGCTCATACGTACCCGGCCCCTTTGAGGTAGGAAACGATTGCCGCGGCATGGGTCGCGGGATCGGCTTCCTCGGTCTTGATGGTGAGCTCCGGATGCTCCGGCGCCTCATAGGGGCTGTCGATGCCGGTGAAGTTCTTGATCGCCCCCGCCTTGGCCTTCTGGTAGAGGCCCTTCGGGTCGCGCTGCATGCAGATCTCGATCGGCGTGTCGACGAAGATCTCGACGAACTCCCCCGCCTCCACCAGCTCGCGCGCCATGCGGCGCTCGGAACGGAACGGCGAGATGAAGGAGACCAGCACGATGGTTCCCGCATCGACGAACAGCTTGGCTGCCTCGGCGACGCGGCGGATGTTCTCGACCCGGTCGGCATCGGTGAAGCCGAGATCGCGATTCAGCCCGTGCCGCACGTTGTCGCCGTCGAGCAGGTAGGTGTGCTTGCCTTCGGCGAAGAGGGCGCGTTCCACCAGGTTGGCGATGGTGGACTTGCCCGAACCCGAAAGACCGGTGAACCAGAGGATGACCGGCTTCTGGCCCTTGAGGCTCGCGCGCCCGGACTTCGCCACGTCGAGCGCCTGCCAGTGCACGTTGGTCGCGCGGCGGAGGCCGAAATCGATCATGCCGGCGCCGACCGTCGTGTTGCTGAAGCGGTCGATCAGGATGAATCCGCCCATGTCGCGGCTCTCGCGATAGGCGTCGAAGGCCAGCGGCTGGGTGACCGAGATATTGGCGTAGCCGACCTCGTTCAGGTGCAAGGTCTTGCCCGCGTTGTGGGCCAGTGTGTTGACGTCGGTCTTGTATTTGAGATCGGTGATCTGCGCCGGCACCATGGCCGGGCCGAGCTTCAGCATGTAGGGCCGGCCCGGGAGCATCTCCTCTTCCGCCATCCACAGCAGGTGCGCCGCAAACTGATCGCTGACCTCGGGCCGCGCCGCGCTCGCCGCCAGCACGTCGCCTCGGGAGATGTCGATCTCGTCGGCGAGGGTCAGGGTCACCGCCTCGCCCGCCACCGCTTCGGTCACGTCGCCGTCCCAGGTCACGATCCGCGTGACACTGCTGGTGCGGCCGGATTTCGCGACCGCGACCACGTCGCCCGGACGCACCCGGCCGCTCACGATCGTCCCGGCGAAGCCGCGGAAATCGAGGTTCGGCCGGTTGACCCATTGCACCGGCATACGGAACGGCTTGTCGGCGACCGCGCTGCTGACGTCTATCTGCTCCAGATGCGCCAGCAGCGCCGGCCCCTCGAACCAGGGCATCTTGGCGCTTTTCGCGATCACATTGTCGCCGAAACGGGCCGAGAGCGGGATCGGCGTCACGCTGGTAAAGCCGAGATCCTTGGCGAAACTCTCGAACTCCTCGACGATGGTCCGAAACACGACCTCGGAGAATTCCACCAGGTCGATCTTGTTCACCGCCAGCACCACGTTCCGGATGCCGAGCAGCGAGACGATATAGGCATGCCGCCGGGTCTGGGTCAGGACGCCCTTGCGCGCGTCGATCAGGATGACCGCAAGATCGGCGTTGGAGGCGCCGGTCGCCATGTTGCGAGTGTACTGCTCATGGCCCGGGGTGTCGGCGACGATGAATTTCCGCTTGTCGGTCGCGAAGAACCGATAGGCGACGTCGATGGTGATGCCCTGCTCGCGCTCGGCCTCGAGCCCGTCCACGAGCAAAGCGAAATCGATGTCGTCGCCGGTGGTGCCGTGCTTCTTGGAATCCTTTTCCAAGGTCGCCAGCTGGTCCTCGAACAGCAGCTTGGTGTCGTAGAGCAGCCTGCCGATCAGGGTCGACTTGCCGTCATCGACTGAGCCGCAGGTCAGGAAGCGCAGGAAGGACTTTTTCTCTTGGGCCGCAAGATAAGCCTTGAGATCTTGTTCGACGGCACTCATCAGAAGTAGCCCTCCTTCTTCTTCTTTTCCATGGAGGACTTCTCGTCGTGGTCGATCAGGCGCCCCTGGCGCTCGGAGGTGGTCGCGGTGAACATCTCGGTCACGATGTCCTCCAAGGTGGCCGCCGGGGATTCGATCGCACCGGTCAGCGGATAGCAGCCGAGGGTACGGAAGCGCACCAGGCGCTGCTCGACCGTCTCGCCCGCCTTCAACTTCATGCGATCGTCATCGACCATCATCAGCATGCCGTCGCGCTCGACCACCGGCCGGTGCTTGGCGAAATAGAGCGGGACGATCGGAATCTGCTCCATCAGGATATATTGCCAGATGTCGAGCTCGGTCCAGTTGGAGAGCGGGAAGACCCGGATCGACTCTCCCTTGTTGATCCGCGTGTTGTAGACTCGCCAGAGCTCCGGCCGCTGGTTCTTCGGATCCCAGGCATGCGCCGCAGTGCGGAAGGAGAAGATGCGCTCCTTGGCACGGGACTTCTCCTCGTCGCGCCGCGCGCCGCCGAAGGCCGCGTCGAATCCCCATTTGTCGAGCGCCTGCTTCAGGGCCTCGGTCTTCATCACCTGGGTATGGAGCGAGGAACCGGAATCGAACGGGTTGATCCCGCGCTTCACGCCTTCCTCGTTCACATGAACCAGCAGGTCGAGCCCGAGCCGCTTCGCGGTCTCGTCGCGGAAGCTGATCATCTCCCGGAATTTCCAGGTGGTATCGACATGGAGCAGCGGGAACGGCGGCTTCGACGGATAGAAGGCCTTCATCGCCAGATGCAGCATGACCGACGAATCCTTGCCGATCGAATATAGCATCACGGGGTTGCGGAACTCCGCCGCCACCTCGCGCATGATGTGGATGCTCTCCGCCTCCAGGCGATGAAGGTGGGAAACCAGGGTGCGCCGGTTCGACAAATTTCCATCCCTTTCAGCAATCAGATTTCTCAAGGCATCACCGACCCAAGCAATCGCACCGCCACCAGAGCGAGGACTGCGGCGAGCGTCAGGCGCAGGATTCGCTCTGGAATCTTCATCACCAGGGCGGAGCCGAGGACAATCCCCGGAAGCGACCCCAGTAGCAGGGCAACCAGGAGCATGAGATCGATAGTACCGAGCATCAAATGACCGATGCCAGCCACCAAGGTAAGCGGCACGGCATGGGCGATGTCGGAACCGGTGATCTTAGAAGCGGGAAGCTCCGGATAGAGCAGAATGAGCGCCGTGGCGCCAAGCGCCCCGGCTCCGACCGACGAAATGGAGACCAGCACGCCGAGCGCGATACCGACGACAACCGTCAGTCGGAACAGCAGTCGCTCCGGCAATATGCCGATGCGCTCCATGTAGAATGCCGTGAATCGGCGGCGGAAGACCAAGGCAAGCGCGGTAAACATCAAGGCAACGCCGAGCGCGACGACGAACAGCGTGTTGCCCGCAGCGCTGTCCATGTCGAGATAATAGAGCATGAGCAGAGTTAGCACCGACGCAGGCAAGCTGCCGAGACACAACCGACGCACGACCGGCCAGTCCACTGTCCGGTTCAGGCCGTGAACCAGAACGCCGCCCGTCTTGGTGACGCAGGCGTAAAGCAGGTCGGTGCCGACCGCGGCTCCCGGCGCGACCCCGAAGAGCAGGATCAAGACCGGAGTCATCAGCGATCCGCCGCCGACCCCGGTCAGGCCCACCAGCAGCCCAACACAGAACCCCGACGCCACGTAGAGTGGGCTGATATCCGACGGAAAATCCATTGCTTGGCTATGCCGGCTCGGCTGCTCGTAAGGCGCCGCCATGCCGCGCCGATGCCGTCGGCGCAGTGAGTTGGTGCGGCACACCAAGTCGTTGCCTGCCCATCGCCGGTGCGGTCAATTCTGTACAATGGTGATCAGCCATTTCGAGACCCGCCTTGCGCAAGAAATTCAAGATCGATCAGGTTTTTGTCCAATGGAATCTCGTTATATTGCACCGCAGCACGCCTATCCATACAAATTGATCGGCGGGGGAGATTTGATCGGGGCCGAGGGTCAGCCCGCGCATCGGAGCTCAAGCTTGGCATCAGCGCCGGAGCAACGGTCCAATTCCCATTTGGTTCATCGTGGCTGTCCCTTGCCGCGAGACCTGGGCGGGCATGAAGCCACGCCGATATCTTGCGTTTCGGTCGCAGGAATGCAGGTTTCGACACCGGTGCCCCCGGCCGCTATAGTCTGGATCGCCTTGAATCTACGTGGTTCTTCGCCTATGGATGACCAGGAGCTGACGCGATGACCGACCAAGCGAGCGCTCCGTCCGCGCCACCCCCGGCGCGCGCGGGCCTTGCCTTTCGCAAGCGGCGACCGGTTACCCAGGCACAAAGTGTGAATACCCACCGTGCGGGGTTGATCGAAGGCGGCTTTGTAATCTTTTCGGTTGCAGTTTTCCTGGGCCTTTCCAACCTCGGCCGGACCACCGACCCCAACGGCGGCCCCCAGCACAACCCGCTGAACACCGGGCTCTACCTTGTCGTGCTGGTCGGGGTCGGCCTGCTGCTCTGGATGCGCCGGCGCGAGGTGATACCGCTGCTGGCCAGCAGCAAGCTGATCTGGATCTTCATGGCCTGGGCCACCGCCTCGATCGTCTGGTCGCTCGATGCGAACCTCGCCGTGCGGCGGCTGATCCTGTTCTATGCGCCGCTCCTGGTGGCGCTTTATGCCGCCGCACGTTTCGACCCCTCGACCACGATCAAGCTGTCCGGCTGGGCCTATTTCTGGACCATCTTCGTTTCGGCCGCGGTCGCGATACTCCTTCCCAACATCGGCGTGATGAAGGACAGCTGGGAGGCGCTGAAATGGGCCAACCTGGCGGAGGGCGAGAAGCTCGGCGGCGACTGGTCGGGCATCCTCGGCCACAAGAACGTGCTCGGTTTCGCGACGCTGGCCAACACGCAGGTCTTCGCCTGGCGCTGGTATGTCGAACGCGACAAGCGCTGGCTGTTCGGCCCGATCATCCTGTTCGGCATCTTCGTCGCCTACAAGAGCCACTCCGCCACCTCGGCGCTGCTGATCGCGCTCACGCTCGGCACCTATTTCTTTGTCCACGTGCTGCGGAAGGCGCGGCGGCTGCGCGGCCTGATATTCTTCGCGATGTTCGTGGTCGCGGCCGCGGTGCTGGTTGCCGCGCTCATGCTGCCCGACCAGTTCACGGCGCTGGTCGGCAAGGACGCAACCCTGACCGGCCGCGTGCCGATCTGGATCGTCGTACTGGACCACGTGATCCCGAGCCGCCCGATCTTCGGCTGGGGCTTCAACACCTATTTCATTCCGGCAAATCCCGACTATTTGCGGCTGGTCGGCATCGTCGGCTGGCCGGCGCCGCATGCCCATAACGGATATCTCAACCTCGCGGTCGAGCTCGGCATTCCGGGCGCGGTGCTGGGCACGCTGATCCTGCTTCGCTTGATTGCCGGCGCGGTGCGGCGATTGGACGATGACAGAGCACCCTGGGTGCTGAATGTGCTGGTCTTCGCCGTCACCTTCGCCATCCTCAACATGGTCGAATCCAGCCTGCTGCGGATCAGCGACAATTGGGAGTTCGCCCTGTTGTTCTGCTGCTTCGTCCTCTGGAGGCACCAGGCGTTGAGTCGCCCCAAGGCGCGCCCGGCGGCGCGGCGCTGGAGCGCCTTCAAATCGAACGAGACCAAGGAGTCCAAATGAGCCGGTTCCCCCATGCGATCGGACGCCGCAGCTTCCTCGCCGCCTCCGCGGCGGCGGTGGCGATCGGGCCGGGCTGCGCCGGCGCCGACACGCCGCCGCCGGGACTGGCGACGCGGCCGGGGCTCGGCGCCATCGCGGCGTCGAAGAACATCCTGTTCGGCGCCTGCTCGCGCGGGCTCATTCCGGAGAACGGGCCGTTCCGGGTCGGCAACGACGCAGCCTATTCGGCGCTGTTCCAGCATGAATGCCGGATGCTGACCACCGAATACGAAGTGAAGATGCCGAACACGCGGCCACGCCCCGACACCTGGGATTTCGACGCCGCCGACATGCTGCTGGACTATGCCACCAAGAGCGGCATGGCCTTCCGCGGGCATTGCCTGCTCTGGTCCAGCGTCATGCCCAAGTGGTTCGCGCAGGAGGTCGATGCCGGCAACGCCGAGGCCTTCATCACCGACCATATCCACAAGGTCGCCGGCCGCTATGCCGGGCGCGTCATCTCCTGGGACGTGGTGAACGAGGCGATCACCGACGGCGACGAGGCCGCCGAGGACGGATTGCGCAGAGGCCCGCTCTACGATCTCATGGGCCCGCGCTATCTCGACATCGCCTTCAAGGCGGCGCACGAGGCCGACCCGAAGTCGCTGCTCTGCCTCAACCAGGACGCGGTCGAATACGATGTCGATTCCCAGGACTATCGCCGCGAGAAAACGCTCGGGCAGCTGCGCCGCCTGCTCGACGCCAAGGTGCCGATCCACGCGCTCGGCATCCAGTCGCATCTGGAGCCGGGCTGGCTCAAGTTCACGCCGGAAGTCTTGAGCAAGTTCCTCGACGACGTGGCGGCGCTGGGCCTCAAGGTCTTCATCACCGAGCTCGATGTCGTCGACCGGCGCCTGCCCGCCGACATTCCGGCCCGCGACCAGGGCGCCGCCGCTGCGGTGCAGGAGTTCCTCGCCGTGGTCCTGCCGCATCCCGCGGTCGCGATGATCAACAGCTGGGGCCTTTCCGACCGCTACAACTGGATCGAGGATTCCGGCATGCGCCGCAAGGACGGCCGACGCTCGCGCGCGCAGCTGTTCGACGACGATCTCGCGCCCAAGCCGGTCTATCAGGCAGTCGTCGACGCGCTCAACGCCGCCCCGGCGCGCAGCGCGCCGCTGACGCTGCTGCCCTGAGCGACCGAAGGGAATGCCGGCAGCCTGATTTCTCATCGGAGTTCCATGCAATCTCCTGGAAATCCGGCAAAATTCCTGTTCTAGTGACCCCACAAAAGCCGCCGGAGCAACCGGCGAAGGTCATGAAAACAGGGGCAGTTCGACCGGAATGCTGGCGTTTCTCGGCAAGCGTCTCCTCTCGCTGATCTTCACCATGCTGGCGGTTTCCGTCCTGGTGTTCGCTGCCTTCGAGTTCACGCCCGGCCAGGTCGCGCGCAAGGTGCTCGGGCCCTTCGCCACCCAGGACCAGGTCGATCAGCTGACCGAACGGATGGGCCTCAACCGGCCGGTGCATGAACGCTACTTCGAGTGGCTCGGCAACACCGTTTCCGGCGATCTCGGCACTTCGACGCTCTACAAGACCGAGGTCAACAACATCATCTGGGACCGGCTCGGCAATACCCTGCTGCTGGCCGCCGTCGCCTTCGTCATCATCGTCGTGCTGTCGATCGTGCTCGGCATCGCCGCCGGCATGCGCGAGGGCTCGAAGCTCGACCGCAGCATATCGGTTGCCAGCATCGTCACCACCTCGGTCCCGGAGTTCGCCTCCGGCGTCTTCCTGGCCAGCATCTTCGTGATCTGGCTGGGCGTGCTGCCCGGCACCTCGCCGCTGGAATCCGGCGGGCAATGGTCGATCGCCGCCCAGCTCGTGCTGCCCGTCGCCGTGATGGTGCTCTATGACCTCGGCTACGTCGTGCGCATGGTGCGCGCCTCCATGGTCGAGGTGATGACCAAGCCCTATATCCGCACCGCGATCCTCAAAGGCCTCTCCTTCAGGCAGGTAATCCTGAAGCACGCGCTCAGGAACGCGATGATCGCGCCCTTCACCGTGATCCTGCTGCAGATCAACTACCTGATCACCGGCGTCGTCGTGGTCGAGGCGGTGTTCGCCTATCCCGGCTTCGGCCGGATGCTGCTGGAGGCGGCGCTGGCCCAGGACATCGCCGTGGTGGAAGCGGCTTCGCTGTTCGCCGTCTTCGTCACCGTGATGACCCAGATCCTCGGCGATCTCGGTTACATGTACCTCAATCCCCGGATCCGCTTCGCATGACGACCGCGACCGCTCAGCCCGCGCGACCGGGTTTCACGCGGCGCAGCTGGGCCCGGATCCGGCTGCTGAAGGAATCGCCGGTCGGCATGATCGGCGCCTTCCTGGTGCTGTTCTGGGTGCTGGTGGCGATCGTGGCGCCCTGGATCGCGCCGCACGATCCCAATGAAAGCAACATGGATGCGCTGATCGACCCCACGCCGACCGCGGTCAACTGGCTCGGCACCGACAACCAGGGCCGCGACATCCTCTCCAGGATCATCTGGGGCTCGCGTACCGTGCTGGTCGTGGCGCCGATCGCCGTCATCGTCGCCTATACCCTCGGCAGCCTGCTGGGCCTGCTGGCCGGCTACTATCGCGGCTGGGTCGACCAGGTCATCAACCGGATCGCCGACATCATCCTCTCCTTCCCGGCGATCATCCTCTACATCATCGTCATCATGCGCCTCGGGCCTTCGGCGGCGAACATCATCATGGCCGTGGTCTTCATCGCAACCCCGCAGATCGTGCGCATCGTCCGCGGCATGACACTCGAGCTGCGCGAGCACGACTATGTCGCCGCGGCCAAGATGCGCGGGGAATCGCCGTTCTACATCATGCTGGCGGAGATCCTGCCCAACGCCCGCGGCCCGCTGATCGTCGATGCCTGCCTGCGCATGGGCTACACCACGATCACCATCGGCGTTCTCGGCTTCCTGGGCCTCGGCCTGCCGCCGCCGGATCCTGATTGGGGTGGTATGGTGAAAGACACTTATGCGATGATGACCATCTACCCGCATATGTCGTTGTTCCCCGCGCTGGCGATCTCCTCGCTGGTGGTCGGGTTCAGCCTGCTGGCCGACGGCATCCGCGAAATCAGCCTGAGGGATTGAGGCCTGGGATGACCGCAACAGCCGCGCGCACAGCGTCTTCCCAGCCGCCGACCGGCCCGCGGCTGGTCAAGCCGAAGCCGATCCTCGAGCTGAAGAATGTCGCCATCTCCTACCTGGTGCGGGCCGGCGAATTGAAGGTCGTGCCCAATGTCAGCCTGACCCTGCACGAGGGCGAGGCCCTGGGCCTGGTCGGTGAGTCCGGCTGCGGCAAGTCGACGCTCGCCTACGCGATCATGCGCTATCTCGGCGGCGCGGGGCGGCTGTCCGGCGGCCAGATCCTGTTCGAAGGCCGCGACATGGGCAAGATGTCGGACGCGGAGCTGCGGCAGATCCGCGGCAGCCGCATGGCCATGGTCTATCAGGACCCGATGAGCAGCCTCAACCCGGTCATTCCGATCGGCCGGCAGCTGATGGAAGTCCCGCTGATCCACTCCGGCGCAACCGAAGCCGAGGCCCGGCAGCGCGCCCTCACCATGCTGGCCGAGGTGAAGCTGCCCGATCCAGAGGCGATCTTCGACCGCTACCCGCACCAGCTCTCCGGCGGCCAGCAACAGCGCGTGGTGATCGCCATGGCGCTGATGGCGGAGCCCTCGCTGCTGGTGATGGACGAGCCCACCACCGGGCTCGACGTGACGGTGGAAGCAGCGGTGCTGGACCTGGTCGCGACCTTGCGGCGCAAGCACAACACCGCGATCGTCTTCATCAGCCACAACCTTGGCACCGTGGTCCGGGTCTGCGACCGCATCGGTGTCATGTATGCCGGCGAGCTGGTGGAGGAAGGCCCGATCACCGAGGTGTTCCGCGACCCCAGCCATCCCTATACCCGCGGCCTGTTGAACGCGATCCCGAGCCTGAACGCGGACAAGCGCAGCAGCCCGCTCTCGGCCATTCCCGGCCAGGTGCCGCCGATCCTGGCGCGGCCGAAGGGCTGCGTCTTCGCGCCGCGCTGCGTCTATGTCGAGCCCGGCCGCTGCACCTCGAAGCCGATCGATACCCAGTTCTACGGCGAGACCGGGCTGCATCGCGTGAAATGCGTGCGCACCCGCGAGCTGCCGCGGCACAGCCGGCCCACCGCGGCCAACGCCAACCAGGCCGGCGATCCCAGCGCGGCCGAGCCCATGCTGCGGATCGGGCATCTCGAGAAGGCCTATCATCAATCGGCCAGCGTCTTCGGCGGCAGCGGCTACGAAGTCCACGCGGTGGACGGCATCGATCTCGAAGCCGGGCGCGGCACCACGCTCGCCATCGTCGGCGAATCCGGCTGCGGCAAATCGACCTTCGCCAAGGTACTGACCGGCATCGAGCAATCAACCGGCGGCACGGTGCAGCTGGCCGGCGCGGAGATCGGCAAGACGCCGGTCGAGGCGCGCGACGCCGCCACCAAGCGCGCGATCCAGATGGTGTTCCAGAATCCGGACAGCACGCTCAACCCCAGCCACAGCATCGGCTACGTGCTGTCGCGCGCGATCCGCAAGCTCCGGGGCATCAGCTCACGCCAGGCCCGGGAGGAGACCGAGGCGCTGCTGCAGACCGTCAACCTGCCGACCGAGTTCGCCAACCGCAAGCCGCGCCAGCTTTCCGGCGGTCAGAAGCAGCGCGTCGCGATCGCCCGGGCGCTCGCCGGTGAGCCGGAGCTGATCCTGGCCGACGAGCCGGTCTCGGCGCTCGACGTCTCGGTCCAGGCGGCGATCATTAACCTGCTGGTCGATATCCAACAGAAGCGCGGCTCCACCATGCTGTTCATCTCGCATGATCTCTCGGTGGTGCGCTATCTCGCCGACCATGTCGCGGTCATGTATCTCGGCAAGGTGATGGAGTTCGGCAAGGTCGCCGACGTCTTCGCGCCGCCCTATCACCCCTATACCGAGGCATTGATGTCGGCGGTGCCGATCGCCGACCCGGATGTGAAGCGCGAGCGCATCATCCTCGAAGGCGCCATCCCGAGCCCGACCGAGCGACCCAAGGGCTGTCCCTTCGCCACCCGCTGCCACCGCAAGGTCGGCCCGATCTGCGACGAGCAGGTCCCGCCCGACCAGCGGACCGAGGACGGTCATCGCATCGCCTGCCATATTCCGCTGGAAGAGCTGAAGGCCGCCGAGCGCCTGGCCTTCTGATTTCACGTTCCGGCGGCGGAAAGTATTTTTCTCTTGGCCAAGCGCCATCGCCGGTTAATCTTGCCGGCATGAAAGAACTGCCGACCCTCGATCTCCGCCGTTTCGCCGGGTCTGACCGCGCCGCCTTTCTGGCCGAGCTGCGCCGGACCGCGCGCGAGATCGGCTTCTTCTACGTGACCGGCCATGGCGTGCCGGAAACCGTACCGGCGGCCGTGCTCGACGCCTCGCGCCGCTTCTTCGCCTTGCCCGAGGCCGAGAAGCTAAAAGTCGAGATGGTGCATTCGCCGCATTTCCGCGGCTACAACCGGCCCGGCTGGGAACTCACCCGCGGCAAGCCTGATTGGCGCGAGCAATTCGACCTCGCGGCCGAGCGTCCCAGCCTGCCCCGCGATACCGGCCTGCCCGCCTGGTCGCGGCTGCAGGGACCCAACCAGTGGCCGGAGGCGGTGCCGGGCTTCCGCGCGGCGATGCTGCGCTGGCAGGACGAGGCGACCGGGCTCTCGATCCGCCTGATCCAGGCCTTCGCCGCCGCGCTGGACCAGTCGGAAGACGTCTTCGCGCCGATCTACAACGACCTGCCGAACCAGCGGATCAAAATCATCCGCTATCCCGGCCGCGACGCGACCGACTATGACCAGGGCGTCGGCGCGCACAAGGACAGCGGCTTCGTCACCGTGCTGCTGCAGGACACGGCGCGGGGCCTCGAGGTCGAGACGCCGGATGGCTGGATCGAGGCGCCGCCCAAGCCCGGCACCTTCGTCATCAACATCGGCGAGCTGCTGGAGATGGCCTCGAACGGCTATCTGAAGGCGACCATGCACCGCGTCGTCAGCCCGCCGGCCGGCGAGGAGCGGCTGTCCGTCGCCTTCTTCCTCGGCGCCAAACTCGATGCGACCGTGCCCGTGCTCGACCTGCCGCCGCATCTGGCAGCGGAAGCCCGCGGCGTGACCCAGGACCCGATGAACCCGCTGTTCAAGGAAGTCGGCCGCAACTACTTGAAGAGCCGCATCCGCTCGCATCCCGACGTCGCCCGGGCGCATTACGCCGACCTGCTGACGGCCGAAGAGCTGCGCGCGACCGGTCCCGGCTCGGCTTACTAGCCAAAGGAAAACGGCGGCCCGGTTGCCCGGGCCGCCGCTCTTGTCTCAAACCGAAGCGCCGATCAGGCCTCTTCGTACCACCACTCTTCGGCAAAGTAGTAGTCGGTCGGGTGCGGCGTGAAGCCCTTCAGCCGCTTGTCGAAGGGCTGGAACACCGCGCGCCAGAGCGGGAGCGCGATCGGGCCGTCCTCGTCCATCAGCTCCTCGATCTCCTTCATGACGACCTTGCGCTTCTCGACGTCGAGAATGCCCTCGGCCTTGGTGATCAGCTCGTCGAACTTCGGGTTGGCGTAGTTGCTCTCGTTCCAGGCGACCCCGGTGCGATAGGCGAGACCCAGCACCATCACGCCGAGCGGGCGGTGGGTCCAGGTGGTGAAGCCGAACGGCACCGTGGTCCAGACGTCCCAGTACTGGGCGGACGGCAGCACTTCGAGCTTCACCCGGATGCCGGCCTTCCCCCACATCTGGACCATCGCCTGGGCGGCGGTCGGCTCCCAGTCCGGATCCTTCTTGCACTGCATGGTCACGTCGATGCCGTCCGGATGGCCGGCTTCGGCAAGCAGCTTCTTGGCGCCTTCCGGATCGTTGTACTTGAAGTCGGTCTTCACGTATTCCGGATGGACCGGCGCAACGTGATGACTCTCGCCCGGCGCACCCAGCCCACGATGCGCAATCTTCAGCGCCGCTTCCGGATCGATCGCCATGCGGACCGCCTTGCGGACTTTCGGATTGTCGAAGGGCGCCTTGTCGACATGCATGCGGGCGACGGCGGTTTGCGCCGTGGTGACCGTGTGCACTTCGACATGCGGCAGTTTCTTGCACTGCTCGAAGATCTTGATGTCCGGATCGTAGAGGCCGTCCACCTGCTTCGACGCCAGCGCGGCGAACTTGGTCGCGGGATCGTCGCCGAGGTCGATGAAATGGACTTCGTCGAGATAGGGACCTTCGCCCCAATAATCCTTCCGCGCCTTCAGCACCGCCTTCTTGCCGACCTCGATCTCGGTCGGCTCAAAAGCGCCGGTGCCTATCGCGCCGACTCCCCATTTGCCGTCATCCTTCGGATGCAGGACCAAAGCCGGGTAGTGGAACAGATTCTCGGGCATCGCCAGCATGGCCGACTGCCCGTGCAGGACCACGGTGTGGTCGTCCTTCTTCTCGATCGCATTGGCATCCCAGAGTTCGGTGGTCATCTTGGGATTGCCCTTGTCGTCCTTCTCGCCGGTATCCTTGTCCTTGAGCATGAAGCCCTTGAACAGGCCGAGCACCGAGGAGCCCACCGCGGGGTCGAGCCAGCGCGAGATGTTCCAGACGACGTGGTCGGCAACGAAAGCGTCGCCGTTCGACCACTTCACGTCCTTGCGCAGCTTCAAGGTCCACGTCTTCAGATCCTCGCTCGCTTCCCACTCGGACAGGCATGGACGCGTGACGTTGTCGCCGCCCGTCCGGGTCAGGTAGTCGTTCGCCTGGCGGACGATATTGGAGTCATAGACCCAGGAGAAGGTCGCGGGGTTGTCCACCGCGGGCACGCGCGCGCCGATCTTGACGATGCCGCCCTTCTTGGGGGTCGCCGCCTTGGCGGAGCCGACCAGCGGCTCACCCAGCACCTTGCCGGCGATCGAATAGGCCAGAGGCGCCGACATGCCGAGCAGAGTCACCGTACGAAGAAATTCGCGCCGGTCGATGCGGCGCTGCTCGAGCGCCTCGACCATTCCCGGAATCGCTGGATGATGGCGATCCGGATCGTTCCGATAAGCCATTTTGATCTCCCTGTTCACGCAGCTACATGATGCCGGTCTCGCGAGATCGAGGCCCCGCTTATGCCGGGACAGCCAGCTTAAACCCTGGCTTTCCGGCCACAAACGCCGAAAATTCGATAGCAAAATGACATATCAAGATGACTTCGGCGCATAAGTTAATCCTGGTCCGAACCAATCGCGCCTAGCCCGCCACCGAGTAGCCGCCGTCGATGGTGATCGCCGAGCCGGTGACGTAACTGGAGGCCTCGCTGGCCAGGAACACTGCGAGTCCTGCGAACTCGTCGGGTCGGCCCCAGCGGCCGGCCGGCGTGCGCGTGTGTACCTTTTCGTCCAGGCCTTCCATCTGCTCGCGGGCCGCCACGGTGAGCTCTGTGTCGAACCAGCCGGGCAGGATCACATTCACCTGAATGTTGTCCTTGGCCCATGCCACCGCCAAGGACTTGGTGATCTGCACCACCGCGCCCTTGCTGGCGGCATAGGGCAGGCTCAGGGGCCCTCCGAACACCGACATCAGCGACCCGATGTTGATGATCTTGCCGCCGCCCACTTTCTTCATCTCCGGATAGACCGCCTGGCAGCAGGCGAAGACGCCGGTCAGGTTGATGTTCATCACCTTGTGCCACTCGGCATCGGTATAGGTCTCCGGGCGCTTGCGGATCGCGATGCCGGAGCAGTTCACCAGGATGTCGATGCGCCCGAGCTTGGCCGCGACCGCCGCGATCATCTTGCGGCAATCGTCCTCGCTGCCGGCGTCGAACTTGAAGAAGGTCGCTTCAGAACCGAGCTTCTCGATCTCGGCAATGGCGCCCTTGGCTTTCGCTTCGTTCTGCGCGGCAATCGCGATATTCGCGCCGGCCTGGGCCAGGCCCTTCGCCATGCCGAGACCGATACCGCCGTTGCCGCCGGTCACGATCGCGACCTTGCCCTTGAGATCGAAGAATTTCATGGATGCTCTCCCCTATGCGCGTCTTTGGATCCGATCGCTTTCGCCGATGAGGCCGGCGACATGCTCGGCGATCGCCAGGCAGGACGTCAGCCCCGGCGATTCGATGCCGAACAGATTGACCAGGCCCGGCACGCCGTGCTGCGCCGGCCCCTCGATGCGAAAATCGAGAACGGGCGCGCCGGCCGGCCCGAGCTTCGGGCGGATGCCCGCATAATCCGGCGCCAGCGCTCCGTCGGGCAGGTCCGGCCAGTAGCGGCGGATATCGGCGTAGAAGCTGTCGCCGCGCCGTGGATCGACCGCGTATTGCGGGCTGTCCACCCATTCGACATCGGGCCCGAAGCGCGCGCGCCCGGCGAGATCGAGGGTCATATGCGTGCCGAGCCCGCCCGGCACCGGGATCGGATAGATCAACCGGCTGAACGGCGCCTTGCGGGTGAGACGGAAATAGTTGCCCTTGGCGAACCAGAGCGGCGCCGCGTGTTGCGGCGCCAGGCCTTTCAAGGCCCGCGCCAGGTCCAGGGCGCCGAGGCCGGCGGCATTGATCACGGTTCGCGCCTGGAGCTGCATCGGCTCCGCGCCACCGACGGAAAGACGGATCCCGTCATTGCGCAATTCGCCGGCCACGACCGGCGCCTTCAGCACGACGAAACCACCCGCGTCCTCGAGGTCGCCTTCCAGCGCCAGCATCAGCTGGTGCGCATCGACGATCCCGGTCGAGGGCGAGAGCACGGCGGCGACGCAGACCAGCTGCGGCTCGAGCGCCATCGCGGCGTCGCCGGTCAGCCAGACCAGGTCATCGACACCGTTGAGCTCGCCCTGCTCCTTGATCTTGGCGAGCTTCGGAATCTCCGCCGGCTCGGCGGCGACGATCAGCTTGCCGAGCCGGGCATGTGGAACGCCGTGCTCCACACAGTAGCGATAAAGCATCGCGCGGCCGGCGACGCAGAGCGTGGTCTTCAGGCGCCGCGGCAGGTTGTAGATGCCGGCGTGGATGACCTCGGAATTGCGCGAGCTGGTCTCGCTGCCGATCGCGTCATGCCGCTCCAGCACAAGCACCTCGCGCCCGTCCAGCGCCAGGCGGCGGGCGATCGCGAGGCCGATGACCCCGGCGCCGACGACGACTGCGTCGACGCTTTCCGTCATCCGAGCAGCTGCCGGTGCACGAGATTGCGCATCAGCGCGTTGATGCCGAAGCTCCAGGGCGCGATCTTGTCGGAGTGATCGACCCGGTTCCACAAGGTGCCGAGCTTGGGCGAGGAAATGCTGACCGCATCGCCGACATGATGGGTGAAGCCCATGCCCGGCTTCTCGCGGTCCTGCACCGGCGCGAACATGGTGCCGCAGAACAGCATGAAGCCGTCGGGATACTGATGCGTCGCGTTCAGCGCCTGGCCGGCGAGATCGAGCGGGTCGCGACTGATCTTCGCCATGCTGCTGGAGCCTTCCATCACGAAGCCGTCGGTGCCGATCACCTTGACCGTGATGACGGCTTGCCGCGCATCGTCGATGCTGAAGCCGGCATCGAACAGGCGCACGAAGGGTCCGATCGCGGAGGAGGCATTGTTGTCCTTGGCCTTGCCGAGCAGCAGGGCCGAGCGGCCTTCGAAGTCGCGCAGGTTCACGTCGTTGCCCAGCGTGATGCCGACCACCTCGCCGCGGCTGTTCGAGGCCAGCACCACTTCCGGCTCCGGGTTGCTCCACTGCGACTTCGGGTGCAAGCCGATATCGGCGCCGAGGCCCACGGAAGCCATGGAGGGGCATTTGGTGAAGATCTCGGCATCGGGGCCGATGCCGACTTCGAGATACTGCGACCAAGCGCCGGCGGCGAGCAGCACGTCCTTCACCTTCTGCGCCTCGGGCGAGCCCGGCTTCACGGTCGCGAGGTTGTCGCCGATGATGCCGGTGATGCGTTTGCGGATCTCCTCGGCCTTGGTCCAGTCGCCGCGCGCCTGCTCCTCGATCACCCGCTCCAGCATCGACGCCACGAAGGTGACGCCGGCCGCCTTCACCGCCTGCAGGTCGCAGGGTGCCACCAGCCAGGGCTGCATCGGGTCGCGCTGGCGCTCGTCGCTGTTGGCGATCAGCGCCTCGACCGAGGCGATCTCCGGCAAACCGGCGGCGGCCTGCAGGGTCGCGGCGACATGGTCGATCTCGAAGAGGGCGCTCAAGGTGGGCGCGACGCGGCTGATGTCGATGGCCCGCCCGCGGCGGATCAAGATCGGCGTTGGGCCGCCCACCGCCGGGTCCCAGATGCGGCCGACCAGGGTCGCGCGGTCGGCGTCTTGCGGGAGGATTTCCGCGACGGTGAGGCCGCCCAATTTTGCACCAGGATTGGTCCCCGTATTCGTCATCCGCATTCCCTTCTGAGGCCCCGAAAACCGGGCTTTATTTGGGGGAGACCTTTTCATATTGTACGGCAATTGTCAGGGTCAGTTTTCCGGTAAAAAGCAGGATGAGCCAGTTCGAGAGCCGGCCGATCGGCCGCACCCAGCTCAAGGTCACCGGGTTCGGCCAAGGCGGCGCGCCTTTGGGTGGCCACCGCGCGCCAACCCCGTGGCCGCAGGCCGAGGCGGTCATGGATTTCGCCTGGGCGAACGGCATCCGCTACTACGACACCGCGCCGTTCTACGGCTACGGCCTCAGCGAGCACTACTTCGGCAACGCGCTCCGGAAGCACAGGCGCGAGGACTTCGTGCTCTCGACCAAGGTCGGGCGCCTGCTTCGGCCGCGCGTCACGCCTTATGACCCGAGCGATCTCTGGAAGGAGCCTTTGCCCTTCGAGCCGGAGTTCGACTACGGCTACGATGGGATGATGCGCTCCTTCGAGGACAGTCTGCAGCGCCTGGGGCTCAACAAGATCGACATCCTGCTGATGCACGATCTCGGCGTCGGCGATCACGGCGACAGCCACGCCAAGCATATGAAGGCCGCCATGGAAGGCGGCTACAAGGCGCTCTCCGAGCTGCGCGCGGCGGGGAAGATCGGTGCGATTGGCCTGGGCGTCAACGAGTGGCAGGTCTGCATGGAGGCGATGGACTACGGCGATTTCGACGTGTTCCTGCTGGCCGGCCGCTACACGCTCCTCGAGCAAGAAGCGCTGACCTCCTTTCTGCCGGAGTGCCAGAAGCGCGGCACCACGATCGTCATCGGCGGGCCGTTCAACTCCGGCATCCTCGCGACCGGCGCCAAGCCCGGCGTGCACTACGACTACAAGCCGGCGCCGCAGGCGATCCTGGACAAGGTCGCGAAGATCGAGCAGGTCTGCGCCGATCACAAGGTCGCCCTGCCCGCCGCCGCCCTGCAATTCCCGCTGACCCATCCCAGCGTTTGCTCGGTCATTCCGGGCTCGCGCAGCGTGGATGAGCTGAAACGCAACCTCGAGCTGTTCCGCACGCCGATCCCGAAGGCGCTCTGGAGCGACCTGAAGAGCGCGGGCCTCATGCGGCAAGACGCACCGACACCTTAGGAGAAAGCATGGCAAGATTGGCAGGGAAGCGCGCGGTCATCACCGCCGCAGGCCAGGGCATCGGACGGGCGAGCGCGATCGCGTTTGCGCGCGAAGGCGCAAAGGTGGTCGCGACCGACATCAACATGGCGACGCTTGAAAGTCTCAAGGCCGAGGTTGAGGGGATCACCGTTGCCAAGCTCGACGTCCTGGATGCAGGTGCGATCGAGGCCTTCGGAAAGGCGACCGGCAATATCGACGTGCTGTTCAATTGCGCGGGCGTGGTCCATGCCGGCAACATCATGGAAGCGACCGAGGCCGACTGGGACTTCGCCTTCAACCTGAACGCCAAGGCGGCGTTTCGCATGATCCGCGCCTTCCTGCCCGGCATGCTGGCCGCCGGCAAGGGCTCGATCGTCAATATGTCGTCGGTCGCCTCCAGCGTCAAAGGCGTGCCGAACCGCTTCGTCTACGGCGCCAGCAAGGCGGCGACCATCGGCCTCACCAAGGCGGTCGCGGCCGACTATGTCGCCAAGGGCATCCGCTGCAACGCGATCTGCCCCGGCACCGTGCAGTCGCCCTCGCTCGACGAGCGGCTCGCGGCCCAAGGCAAAGCACAAGGCGTCGACACCGAGGAGGTGCGCAAGGCCTTCACCGCCCGCCAGCCGATCGGCCGCGTGGGCACGCCCGAGGAGATCGCCATGCTCGCGGTCTATCTCGCTTCCGATGAATCCGCTTACACGACCGGCACGATCAACGTGATCGACGGCGGCTGGACCAACTAAAGGAGAAACCCAGTGAAACTGCTGCGCTATGGACCGAAGGGCAAGGAGAAGCCCGGCCTGCTCGATGCCAACGGCAAGATCCGCGATCTTGCCAAGCATGTGGACGATATCAGCGGCAAGACGCTGAGCCCGGCGGTGCTGAAGAAGCTGGCCAAGCTCGATCCCGCCAAGCTCCCCGCCGTGCGCGGCAACCCGCGGATCGGGCCCTGCGTCGGCTCGATCGGCAAGTTCCTCTGCATCGGCCTCAACTACGCCGACCATGCCGCGGAATCCGGCCTGACCGTACCGCCGGAGCCGGTGCTGTTCATGAAGGCGATCAGCGCGGTCTGCGGCCCCAATGACAATGTCGAGATCCCGCGCAAGTCGAAGAAGACCGATTGGGAAGTCGAGCTCGGCGTGGTGATCGGCACCGCGGCGAAATACGTCTCCGAGAAGGATGCCATGAAGCATGTCGCGGGCTTCTGCGTGATCAACGACGTCTCCGAACGCGAATTTCAGATCGAGCGCTCCGGCCAGTGGGACAAGGGCAAGGGCTGCGACACCTTCGGGCCGATCGGCCCCTGGCTGGTCACCCAGGACGAGGTGAAGGACTTCAACAATCTCGACATGTGGCTCGAGGTGAACGGCAAGCGCTATCAGAACGGCAGCACCAAGACGATGGTCTACAAGGTGCCGTTCCTGGTCTCCTATCTCTCGCAGTTCATGAGCCTGCAGCCGGGCGACGTGATCTCGACCGGCACGCCGCCCGGCGTCGGCATGGGCCAGAAGCCGAACCCGATCTACCTGAAGGCCGGGCAGACCATGCGCCTCGGCATCAAGGGCCTCGGCGAGCAGCAGCAGAAGACCGTCGCCGCGAAGTAGTCCGCACTCCACCCTCCCCCATCTTTGGCCCCCCGGGCCGGGGGAGGGTGTTACCCCGACGCTCGATTCTCGGCCCTATCCTAAGTAGCTGATGACACGTGGATTTTCTTTTATCGTAAGATAGAAAGTTGATTCTGTCGGGGTCGGGTCGGGGTTGTAGCCGACAGAGGACCAGTCAGCGCGGCTGCGCCTCGATGCGAACTTGTACCATTTTTGTTCCGAAATCTCAAGCGCCGGCCCGCGATGGAACGCCCCATTGGCGCGCTGCTTCTCCGTCGGGTATCTGTTGCAAAAGACCCCAGGGAACGAGATCGATCGTGGCGGTGAAGAAGAAAGCAAAACCCGGCCGGGCCGGTGCTGCGGCCAAGCTCCGGTTGCCGTCCGATGACCTGCGCGCCGATGCCCGCCGCAACCGCGACAAGCTGGTCGAGGCCGCGGGGCCGGCCTTCGCCGAGCATGGGACCAACGCCTCGCTGGAGGAAATCGCGCGGCGCGCCGGGGTCGGCATCGGCACGCTCTACCGGCATTTCCCGACCCGCGAGCACCTGGTCGAGGTGGTCTACGGCCGTGAGGTCGAGCAGCTGATCGATGCCGCCGACGAGCTGCAGAAGCGCGAGGCGCCGGACGTGGCGCTGGAGCAGTGGATGCTGCGCTTCGTCGGCTATATCGCCGCCAAGCGCGGCATGTCCGAGAGCCTGAAGGTGCTCTATGCTAGCAACTCGGCCTTGTTCGCGCGGGTCTCGGGCGCGGTGCCGAAAACCATGCAGAGGCTGGTCGATGCGGCCGCCGAAGCTGGGCTGATCCGCAAGGACATCCAGAGTTCCGACCTGCTCCAGGTCCTGTTCGGGCTCTACAGCGCGCCGGATTCGCCCGATTGGCGCGAGCGCTCGCGACGGCTGGTCGGGCTGCTGATGGATGGGCTGCGGACGGTGCCGAAGAAGCGCTAGCCGGCGAGGTTTATCAGTCGCACCCCCACCCCAACCCCCCCCCGAAGAGGGGGAGGGAGTTAGAGTGAATCTTCCAGCTCGCGCTTGGTCGGCGGGTTGGCGCCGGCGCGGCTGCAGGTGATGGCGGCGGCGGCCACCGCCTGGTCGAGCAGGATCTTCAACACCCCGACATCGAGCTTGTTCATCCCATCGAGGGTCAGCAGGCCGCGCTCGCTCAAGCCTGCAAGCAAGGCGGAATGGAAGCTGTCACCGGCGCCGACGGTGTCGACCACGCCGATCTTGCGACCCGGCACCGCGACCTTGGCTCCGTCTAGCAGCGCCATCGCGCCGTCGGCGCCCAGCGTCATCACCACCAGCTTCGGGCCGAGGTTGCGCCAGGCCACGGCGGAATCCTCGAAGCTGCGGTCGGGATAGAGCCAGTCGAAATCGGCGCAGCTCACCTTCACGATGTCGCAAAGCGAGACCCAGGATTCTAGCCGTGCCCGCGCCGCGTCGCGATCCTTGATCAGGTTGGGCCGGACGTTGGGGTCGAGTGCCAGCACGCGGCGCTTCGACTCGCGTTTGAGCAAGGTCTCGAAGGTGCTGGCCGCCGGCTCGGCCAGGGTCGAGATCGCGCCCAGGCCCAGATGCAGGCAGGCGACATCGTCGCCGAGCGTGGCCGGCAGGTCATGCTCGGTGATGCAGCGATCGGCGGCGCCGTTGGCGAAGAAGGCGTATTGCGGCTCGCCTTCCGGCCGGTGGCTGACGAAGGCCAGCATGCTGGGATCCGCGGCGCGCTTCACGTAGCGGGTATCGACGCCGTTCTCGTGCAAGGTCCGCAACAGGAGATCGCCGAAGAAATCGGTCGAGATCCGGCTCAGGAATCCCGTCGGGGCGCCGAGCCTCCCCAGCCCGATCGCGACATTGAAGGGCGAGCCGCCGGGAAACGGCCGATAGGCGGGCGCACCCTCGTGCTCGATCGGCATGAAGTCGATCAGGGCTTCGCCGCATGAGACGATCATCACGATTCCTCGGTATTCGCCTGTAACCTCTCGGGGCGTCGGTCATAACAGGAAGTGAGCGCATTGACCACGCCCGCCGCCCATGGTCGGATTGATCCGGAATGGCGGTTGGGTCCCGGTCGTTGATCGGTGAAGCCTTTTGGGGGTCGCCGGCATGCTTTGTCCCGGGTGCAAGACCGAGAACCGCGCGGGCCGCCGATTCTGCGCCGCCTGCGGCCAGCCCCTGCCCGCGCCCTGCCCCGCCTGCGGATTCGAGAATACGCCCGACGACCGCTTCTGCGGCGGCTGCGGCAAGCCCCTGGGCGCGCCGGCCACGACCCCGGCGCCGCCGCCAGCACCGCCGCAGCCCGAACCCGTCGCCGAGGCGCCGAAAGCCGAGATGCCGGTCGGCGAGATCCGGCCGGTCACCATCATGTTCGTCGATATCTGCGGCTACACCAATCTTTCCGGGCGGCTGGATCCCGAGGATACGCATCGCCTGCTGGCGCAGTTCTTCGAAACCGTCGATGCGGTGGTGGTGCGGTTCGGCGGAAGGATCGACAAGCATATCGGCGATTCCGTGATGGCGCTGTTCGGCGCCCCCGTCGCCCATGGCAACGATGCCGAGCGCGCGGCCCTGGCGGCGCTGGCGATCCACGAAGCGATGCCGGCGATCTCGGCCAAGGTCGGGCAGGAGCTGCAGGTGCATATCGGCGTCGCCACCGGCGAGGTGGTGGCGAGCGGCCTCGGCAGCGCCGCGCACAGCGCCTATACCGTGATCGGCGATGCGGTCAACCTGGCGGCGCGGCTGATGGACAGCGCCAAGGCCGGCCAGACCCTGGTCTCCGCCACCGTGCGCCAGGGCTCCGAGCAGGCGATCGCCGCCGGAAGCCTGGCGATGACGTCGCTCGGGCCGCTCAGCTACAAGGGCATCGCCAAGCCGGTCGAGACCTTCCAGCTGAGCGCCAAGACCGCGGCGACCAGCGCGGCGAGGAGTGCGGCGCGGCCGCTGGTCGGGCGCCGCGCGGAGCTGGCGCAGGCGACGGCGCTGATCGAATCCGTCGCCGCCGGCAAGACCGGTGCCGCAGTGGTGCTGCGCGGCGAGCCCGGCATCGGCAAGTCGCGGCTCTCTGAGGAGTTGGTCAACCGCGCGGCGGCGCGCGGCTTCCACACCCTGAAGGCACTGGTGCTGGATTTCGGTGCGGCCCGCGAGCGCAGCGTCGAGCGCGTGCTGGCCGCCGGCCTGCTCGACGCGGTCGCCGGCGCCGGGGGCGAAGCGGAAGCGCGGCTGGCGGCGGCCGGGCTGGACGCCGCCGCAATCCCGTTCCTGCGCGACCTCTTGGACCTGCCGCAGCCGGAGGACAGCCGCGCCAATTATGAGGCGATGAGCAACGCCAACCGCAATCGCGGCAAGAGTGAAATCCTCGCCAAGCTGGCGGCCCGCGTCGCGTCGGCCCGCCCGCTCTACGTCCTGATCGAGGACGTGCATTGGTCCGATCCGGTGGTGCGCGGCCATGTGACCGCGCTGATCGAAGCCTCCGGCGGCGCACCGCTGATGCTGGCGATGACGACGAGGGTCGAGGGCGATCCGTTCGACGCCACCTTCCGCGCCGGGCTGCGGCACGGGCATCTCACCATCATCGACCTCTCGCCGCTGGGCGTCGCCGATGCGGAAAGCCTCGCCCATGAGCTGCGCGTCGAGTTCGACGATTTCGCGCGGCGCTGCATCGAGCGGGCGGAGGGCAACCCGCTGTTCCTGGAACAGCTGCTGCGCGGCGCCACGGACAGCCAGCGGCTGCCGGAATCGCTGCAGTCGGTGGTGCTGGCGCGGCTGGACCAGCTGTTGCCCAAGGACCGGCAGGCCCTGCAGGCCGCCTCGATCCTCGGCCAGCGTTTCGAGATCGAAGACCTTTCCGGCCTGATCAACCAGCAGGGCTACGATCCCGGCGAATTGCTGCGCCGGCAGCTGGTGCGGCCGGAAGGCAGCGGCTTGCTGTTCGCCCATGCCCTGATCCGCGACGGCGCCTATGCCTCGCTGACCCGGGAGCGGCGTTCCGCCTTGCACCAGGCGGCGGCGGCCTTGTTCAAGGAGCGCGATGCGGCACTCCATGCCGAGCATCTGGACCGCGCCGACGATCCCGCGGCCGCGCGTGCCTATCTCGCCGCCGCCGAGGCGGAGGCCGCGGCCTATCGCGTCGATCGCGCGCTGCGGCTGGCCGAGCGTGGGCTCGAGATCGCGAAGACGGCGGAGGATCGCGCCAGCCTGGCGCCAGCGGTCGGGCGCTATGCGCTGGATATCGGCCTCGGCAAGCCGGCGCGCGCCGCCTTCGCCGTGCTGGCGGAATCCGAAACGCCGCAGGCGCGCTGCCGCGGGCTGATCGGCCTCGCCGCCTCGGACCGGATGCTGGCCGCGATCCCGCTGGCGATGGAGAGCCTCGCCGCCGCCGAGCCGATCGCCGTCAGTCTGGACGACCCGGCGCTGCTCTCGGAGATCTGCTACCTGCGCGGAAACCTGCATTTCGCGCTGGGGGCCGCGGATGAATGCCTGGCCGAGCACAGTCGCGCGCTGGCCGCCGCCGAGCGTGCCGGGCTGCCGGAATGGAATGCCCGCGCCAGGAGCGGGCTTGGCGATGCCTATTACATGCAGGGCCGGTTCAAGAGCGCTTCCGAGCAGTTCATGCGCACGGTCGAGCTCGCCCGCGCGAACAACCTGCTGCGCATCGTCTGGCCGAACCAGGCGATGGCCGGCAACACCGCCTTCTACACCCTCGACTTCGAGACGGCCTTCGCCCTGGTCGATGGCGCAAGGCAGGTGGCGATCGAGATCGGCGACCGCTTCGGCGAGATGTTCGCCACCGAATGCCGCGCCGTCGCTTTCGCGCTGCTCGGACGCTGGGCCGAGCTGGAGCCGGTGGTCATCAAGGGCATCGAGATGGCGCGGGCACTCGGCGCCAAGCGCTATGTCTCGATCCAGCTGCCGCTGCTGGCCCAGGTGCGCCACATCCAGGGACGGCATGACGAGGCTGAGGCGGCGGTACGCGAAGCCATGGAAATCGCCGACGAGACCGGGCCGGGCTTCTGCGGCGCGATCGTCTGCGGCGTCGCCGCCTGCGTCGAGCGCGATCCGGAGCGGCAGCGGGCGGCGCTGGCGCGCGGCGAAGAGCTGCTGCGGCAGACCGGACTCTCGCATAACCACATCTGGTTCCGCCTGTTCGCGATCGACTGGGGCCTGGCGCATAAGGACTGGGCCGAGGTCGAGCGGCAGATCGGCCGGCTCAACCAGTATACCGCCGCCGAGCCGCTGCCCTTCGTCGAGCTGCTGATCGAGCGGGCGCGGATCTATATGCAGCTCGGCCGGACGCCGGACGACAGCGGCGCGATGGCGAAGCTGCGGGCGATCCTGGACACCGCCCGGGATGCCGGATTCGGGCCCGGCTTCGACCTGTCACCGGCCTGACCTTTTCCCGGACCCCCGGAGCGTGGCCCGGAACCCTGGTGGCTTCCCTGGCATTCCTGGAGGGATTCCACTAGATTCCGCACCGCACCATTTCCGGAGAAAGCATGATGCCGAAAGGCCACCCATTCCACGCCTCGATCCTGCGCGAATATGACATCCGCGGCATTGTGGGCGAGACGCTCAGCGCCGCCGATGCCGAGGCGATCGGCAAGGCCTTCGCGACCATGACCGCGCGCAAGACCAACAAGACCGCGCCGAAGATCGCGGTGGGCCGGGATGGCCGGATGAGCTCGCCGGAGCTGGAAGCCGCCCTGGTCGCCGGGATCAAGTCCACGGGCGCCTCGGCGGTCCGGGTCGGCACCGGGCCGACGCCGATGCTCTATTTCGCCGCCGCCGAGCTCAGCGTCGATGCCGGCATCATGGTCACGGGGTCGCACAACCCGCCGACCCATAACGGCTTCAAGATGGTGATCGCCGGCAAGCCGGTCTATGGCGAGATGATCAAGGAGATCGGCAAGATGGCGGCCGCGGGCGACTACGCCGGCGGCAACGGCGGCGAGGAAGCGACCGACATCCGCGACGCCTATGTGAAGAAACTGGCCGAGGCCTTGGACGGCACCGGCATTTCCAAGCTGAAGGTGGGCTGGGATGCCGGCAACGGTGCGGCCGGCGAGATCATGGCGCGGCTGGTCAAGGTCCTGCCTGGCACTCACAAGACTCTGTTTGAAGAGATCGACGGCACCTTCCCCAACCACCATCCCGACCCGACCGAGCCCGAGAACCTGCATCACCTGCAGGAGCTTGTGGCGAAGGAGAAGCTCGACCTCGGCATCGCCTTCGACGGCGACGGCGACCGGATCGGCGCGATCGACGCCAAGGGCCGGATCATCTGGGGCGACCAGCTGCTGGCGATTCTGGGGCGCGACGTGCTCGCGAAACGCCCCGGCGCCACCATCATCGCCGACGTGAAGGCGAGCCAGGCCCTGTTCGACGAGATCGCCAAGATGGGCGGCAAGCCGCTGATGTGGAAGACCGGCCATTCGCTGATCAAGGTCAAGATGGCGGAGACCAAGTCGCCGCTGGCCGGCGAGATGAGCGGCCATATCTTCTTCGCCGACGAATATTACGGCTTCGACGATGCGCTTTACGGCGCGGTGCGGCTGTTGCGCGCGGTGGCGCGGTCGGGCAAGTCGCTGACCGAGCTGCGCGACCAGCTGCCGACGCTGGTGAACACGCCGGAGATCCGCATCCCCTGCCCCGACGACAAGAAGTTCGCGATCGTCTCCGACCTCGCCGGCGAGCTCCGCAAGGAGGGCGCCGACTTCAACGACGTGGACGGAATCCGGATCAGCAAGGACGGCGGCTGGTGGCTGCTCCGCGCCTCCAACACCCAGGCGGTGCTTGTCGCCAGAGCGGAGGCGCCGGACGAGAAGGTGCTGGCCGGGCTGAAGAGCGATCTCAAGGCGCGGCTGCAGAGGCACGGCGTCGCCTTCGCGGGGTAGCGCAGCGCCGCCGCCCACAGCGAGCTTGCGGCCCCCCTCCCAACCCTCCCCCGCAGACGGGGGAGGGCTTTGGTGAAGCCAGAAAATGAAAAGGGCGCCTCCCGCGGGAGGCGCCCTTCTCGTTTCGCTGCCGGTCGCCGTCAGGTGGCGCTGGCGTTGAGGTTGTGATCGACGAACACGGTCACCTGGTTGGCGCCGACGCCGGCCTGGAACACGTCGTAGTGCTGGCCGTCATTCGCCGCCACATCGGTGCCGATCTTGGTGAAGCCGCCGGACAGAGCAACCGTGTCGCTGCCCTGGTCGCCGTGGATCACCAGGTTGTTGTTGGCGTCGGTCATGTTGAGGACCGAGTTGTAGTCCAGCGTGACCGCGGTCGAACCGCCGCCGGTGAAGCTCAGCGCCTCGACATTCTCGATCCGGGCCGCCTGGGCCGAACCGAAGCTGGCGAGACCACTCAGATCCACGTAGTCGCTGCCGGCGCCACCGTCGATGCTGTGGGTGCCATCGAGCGTGTTGGTGCCGTCGAGGTCGGCGGTATCGACGTTCTTGAAGTAGTCGGTGCCGTCGCCGCCGTCCATCTTGTCGCTGCCGGCGCCGCCGATCATCGTGTCGGTGTCTGCACCGCCCTGGAGATGGTCGTTGCCGGTGCCGCCGTCGAGCCAGTCGTTGCCGGTCTGGCCCTGCAGGTTGTCGTTGCCGGCGCCGCCCAGGATCTTGTCCAGTCCGGTGCCGCCGGTGACGGTGTCGTTGCCGGCGCCCGCCTCGATCCAGTCATTGCCGTTCTGGCCGTTGATGGTCGAGTTGTGGACGTCATTGGCGCTGCCGCCGGAAGTCCAGTCGCGGATATGGTCGGCGCTGTTGGTGCCGGCCGGCGCATTGTAGTTGCCGGTGCCGAAGATGTTGGTCGTGGTGACCGGCGTCGGCTCGACCGGCATCGCGAACTGGGCCAGAGGCGCCAGCAGCTTCAGGGTCGCACCGGCGGTGTCGCCGTCGTTGTCGATCAGCGTAAACCCAATGTCGAGGTTGGTCTGGTTCTTGGTGAAGTCCGGCGTATAGGTGTACTTGCCGTCATCGAAGTCGATCTTGAAGCTGCCGCCCGCGGTGGCGATCGTCAGCTCGTGCGCCGCATTCGCCGCCACCGCCTGAGCGTAGGTGTAGGTGACGCCGTTGATCACGATCGTGGCGACGTGGCCGCCGTCGGCGCCGAAGGTGCCGCCCAGCGCGCTCACGATGTCGCCGGATTGCGGCTCCGGCAGCGTGGAGTTGATCACCGAAGCCAGGTTGTTGAGGTCGGTGACGATGACCGCGTCGGTATTGACGCCGGTATCGCCGTTGTAGGCGATCGGATCGAGCGTCGATTTGACGGTGTCGGTACCGAGGCCGATAGCATAGGCGTTGATGTCGTTCGTGTTGACGAAGTTCACCCAGTTCGTCACCTCGCCGTTGGTGAGCGGGCCGGTGTTCTCGTCCGGCTCGTTCGGCTTACCGTCGGAGAAGAAGTAGGCGACGTTGGTGGCATCGACGATCTTGCCGTCGGTGTTGTAGGCCTGGATGCCCGCTGCGATGGCGTCGTGATAGTCGGTCGCCTGCTGCGGCCCGTTGGCCACGATCTGGTTCACCAGCGCAATTGCGTCCGCCACGGTCATCCAGCCGCCCGGGTTCGGCACGTTGGCATTGGAGCTGAAGGTCGCGATCTGCACCATCGTCTGGCCCGACGCCGCATAGGCGTTGAGCAGGTTGATGATGCTCTGGCCTTCGAGCTGCAGCCGGGTGAGGCCGTTGACGCCGGAGGGATCGCCCATCGAGCCCGAGACGTCCATGATCAGCAGGACGTTGTACTTGGCGTCCGTGCCGGTCATCGACTTCGCGCCGTTCAGGGCCACGGCCACGTCATCGACGATGTTGACGCTGAGCGTGCCGGTGGCGGTGTCGCCGTCCTTGTCGGTCAGGCTGACGTTGAGGTCCTCATAGAGGCTGTTCTCGCCGTTGCCGGTGGCATGCGCCTCGTTGTCGTTCAGCGTGTAGCTGTAGCTGACCTTGCCGGTATTGGCGTCGTAGCCGGTGATCGAGATGGTGTTGCCGAAGCCGGTGGTCCAGGAGCTGGCCGCGAACACGCCGTTGGTGATCACGGCATGGCCGCCGATGGTGAGAGTCTGCACCCCGTCCGGCGCGCTGATGTTGAAGTCGCCGGTGTTGGTGGTCGGACCAGAGCCGTCGCTGCCGGCGGATTCGTTGGCACCGCGGCTGGCCAGGAGGCCGTCCTCGTCCACGGTGGTATCACCGCCGCTGGCCTTCGGGGTCAGGTTGGTGATGTTGCAGCCGTCGTCCTTGATGGTGACCACCAGGGTCGCGGTGTCAACGTCGGTGTCGCCGTCCTTCAGGGTGTAGGTGAAGGTGTCGGTATAGGTGACCGGCTTGCCGTCCTTGTCGACCGTCGGGTCGCTGTTGTTGCGGGTGTAGACGTAGCTGCCGTCGGCCTGCATCACCAGCGTGCCGTACTGGCCCTGCACCGTGAAGCCACCCGCCGGGTTGCTGTCGGTCGAGCCGCTGAAGCCGACCAGCTGCGAGATCGCAGCACCGTCCGCGCCCTTCACGTCCGCGCCGGCCGCGCCGGAGGTCGTGCCGACGCCGGTGATCACGTTGCCGTCGGTGCTGAGCTTGTCGTTGGCGACGCTGTCGGTGTCGTTCTTCGCGTCCGGCACGTCATCGACGATCTTGATCACCAGATTGTCGGTGTCGTTGTCGCCGTCCTTGTCGGTGATCGACAGCCCGAAGGTATCGGTGGTGTTGTCGCCGCTGGTGTTGGTGGTCAGCGTGTAGGTGTACTCGACCTTGCCGCCGCCCACCGAATCGATGTGCAGCGTGCCGTCGGCGCCGAGGATGTTCACGCCGGCCACGACGGTCACGGCAACGCCGTTCTTGTCGGTGATGGTGATGGCCGCCGGGGCGTCGCCCTCGGTGTAGCTGATGGTGCCCTTGACGATTTCCGAGCTGTCGCTGTTGTTGTTCGGATTTCCGTCGGCGATCTCGCCCGAACCCTGGGGCAGGCCCTTCTCATAGACCTTGGTCATGCCGTCGGCGGTCGGGGCGTCGATGGTCGGCCTGTCGTCGCCGACATTGATGGTCAAGGTCGCCGTGTCGGTGTCGCCGTCGCCGTCCTTCAAGGTGTAGGTGAAGACGTCGGTGACGCCGCCCGGCGAGCCGGCGTTGCGGGTGTAGGTGTAGCTGCCGTCGGCGTTCAAGGTCAGCTTGCCGTACTGGCCGTCGACCTTGAGGCCGTCGCTGGCGTCGTTGTCGGCCGAGCCGTTGAACCCGGTGACGCCGGAGACCTTGGCGCCGTCCGCGCCCTGCACGTCCGCACCCGCCGCGCCGGAGCTCGTGTTGGCGCCGGTGATGACGTTGCCGTCGGTGGAGGTGCCGCCGGTGACGATGGTGTCGGTGTCGTTCTTCGCATCCGGAACGTCATCGACGATGTTGACGCTCAAGGTGTCGCTGGCGCTGTCGCCATCCTTGTCGGTGACGATGACCGAGAAGTCCTCATAGAGGCTGTTCTTGCCGGCGCCCGCATCGTGCTGCTCGTTGTCCAGCAGCACGTAGTTGTAGGTGACCGTGCCGGTGTTGGCGTCGTAGGCCGTGATGTTGAGCTTGTTGCCGAGCGCGGTGTCGATGGTGATCGCGGTAAACACGCCGTTGGTGACCACGGCCTTGCCGTCGACCATCAGGCTCTGCACGCCGTCCGGCGAGCTGATGGTGAAGGTGCCGTTGCCGGTGGTCGGGCCCGAGCCGTCGCTGCCGGCGGACTCGTTCGGACCGCGGGCGGCGGACAGACCGTCTTCCTCGACCTTGGTGTCGCCGCCGTTCGCCTTCGGGGTCAGATCGAGGATCTTGATATCGCTGTCCTTGATCGTGACCACCAGGGTCGCGGGGTCGGTGTCGCCGTCGCCGTCCTTCAGGGTGTAGGTGAAGGTGTCGGTCAGGGTGACGACCTTGCCGTCCTTGTCGAGGGTCGGGGCATCGCTGTCGCGGGTGTAGACGTAGCTGCCGTCGGCCTGCATCACCAGCTTGCCGTACTGACCCTGTACGGTGAAGCCGCCGGCCGGGTCGGAGTCCGTGGTCTGGCCGACCACCTGCGAGACGGACGCGCCGTCCGCGCCCTTCACGTCCGCACCGGCCGCGCCCGACGTCGTGCCGACGCCGGTGATCACGTTGCCGTCCGTCGTCATGCCGGCGCCGACGCTGTCGGTGTCGTTCTTCGCATCCGGCGTGTCATCGACGATCTTGATCACCAGGTTGTCGGTGTCGTTGTCGCCGTCCTTGTCGGTGATCGACAGCTTGAAGCTGTCGGTGGTGGTGTCGCCGCTGGTGTTGGTGGTCAGCGTGTAGGTGTAGTCGATCTTGCCGCCGCCCACCGAATCGATGTGCAGCGTGCCGTCGGCGCCCACGATGTCCACGCCGGCCACGGCGGTGATCGCAACGCCGTTCTTGTCGGTGATGGTGATGGCCGCCGGGGCGTCGCCCTCGTAGTAGTTGATGGTGCCCTTGACGGTTTCCGAGCTGTCGCTGTTGTTGCCGCTGTTGCCGTCGGCGAGCTCGCCCGAACCCTGGGGCAGGCCCTTCTCGTAGACCTTGGTCGCCCCGTCGGCGGTTGGCGCATCGATGGTCGGCTTGTCGTCGCCGACATTGATGGTGAGCGTCGCGGTCGAGGTGTCGCCGTCGCCGTCCTTCAAGGTGTAGGTGAAGGTGTCGGAGACGCCGCCGGGCGAGCCGGCGTTGCGGGTATAGGTGTAGCTGCCGTCGGCATTCAGGGTCAGCTTGCCGTACTGGCCGTCGACCTTCAGGCCGTCGCTGGCGTCGTTGTCGGCCGAGCCGTTGAAGCCGGTGACCGCCGAGACGGTTGCGCCGTCGGCGCCCTTGGTGTCCGCACCCGCCGCGCCGGAGGTGGTGTTGGCGCCGGTGATGACGTTGCCGTCGGCGGAGGTCCCGCCGGTGGCGATGGTATCGACGTCGTTCCGCGCGGTCGGCACGTCATCGACGATGTTCACGCTGAGCGTGCTGCTCGCGGCGTCGCCGTCCTTGTCGGTCACATCGACCTTGAAGTCTTCGAACAGGCTGTTCTCGCCGTTGGCCGAGGCATGGCCTTCGTTGTCCAGCAGCGTATAGGTGTAGGTGACCTGGCCGGTTGCGGCGTTGTAGCCGGTGATCGAGAGCGTGTTGCCGAGCGGGGTGGTGAAGCTGGTCGCGGCGAAGACGCCGTTGGTGATGACCGCATGGCCGCCGATCGAGAGGTTGCCCACGCCGTCCGGGCTGGTGATCGTGAAGTCGCCGCCCTGGGTGGTCGATTCCTTGGTGGTGTCGCTGCCGTCGGCGAGATCGTCCTCATCCACCGTGACGTCGCCGCCATCGGCTTTCGGGGTGAGGTCCTTGATCTTGATGTCGCTGTCCTTGATGTCGATGGTCAGGTTGGCGGTGGTCTTGTCGCCGTCGCCATCGGTCAGCGTATAGGTGAACTTGTCCTGCAGCGTGATCGTGTTGCCGTTCTTATCGACGGTCGGATCGCCGTTGTCGCGGGTGTAGGTGTAGGTGCCGTCCGCGTTCATCACCAGCGTGCCGTGCTCGCCCTTCACGGTGAGCTTGTCGCTGGCGTCGTTGTCGCTGCCGTTCTTGCCGGTGAGGCTGGTGACGGTCGAGCCGTCCGCGCCGCCCAGGTCCGAAAGCTTGTTCGGGTCGTCGTTGGTGGTGCCGACGCCGGTGATCACGTTGCCGTCGGTGCTGAGCTGGTTGCCGACGCTGTCGGTGTCGTCGGCCGCGATCGGGGCGTCGTCTTTGAAGTTGACCGTGCTCGAGGCCGAACCGGTCTGGTCGGCGCTGGTGGTGACGTCGAAGCCGACGTCGAGATGGGTCGCGTCCTCGCCGCCGTTGCTGTCGCCCGCCAGGTCGTCGAGGCGGTTCACCAGGTAGTAGTCGACCACGAAGTGGGTGGTGCCGTCCTGGGCCTTGGTGCCGGTGTCAGCGACATGGACGACCAGGACCAGCGCGCCGTCGGTGCCGCCGGTGCCGTCGCCGCGGAAGCCGAAGATGGTGCTGCCGTCCGCCGACAGCACATAGACCAGCGGTACGCCGTTCGAGGTCAGGCCCTGGGCATTGAGGCCGCTCGGGTCCAGATCGACGTTGACGGTCGAATCATTGTGCGGATCGACCACGACCTCGCCAGTCGTGTGCATGGCCGAAGCGTCGAGCGGGTCGGTGCCGTCGAAGTCGCCGAAATGGTTGTCCCAGGCCGGGGCCTTGCCGTTGCCGTTGATGAACTCGGCGAAGGTCGGGCTGGCGCTGTAGTCGTTGATGGTGACGATCGGGTCGCGCAGGTGCGACTGGCTGAGGATGTCCTTCGGGCCGGTGACCTTGATGTCCAGCGGCTGGCTCGGCTCCAGCAGGTCCTCGCGCTCGCGCAGGATGCTGTTGTCGATCAGCTTGTACTGCAGCGAGGTCGCGTCGAGCACGCCGACCGCGTTCAGGCCGCCGAGGCCGGCACCAAGGCCGAACTGGCTCAGCAGCGCGCCGGTGTTGTCGGCGCCCTGGGCGCCCGCGGCGTCGCCGCCGGCGGCGGTCTCGATGTCGAGGTTGGGATCGGTGCTGGCCAGGACCACGGCGATGTCGATCACGTCGCCTTGCGGATCCTTCAGCGTGACGGTCGGGTTGCCCGCGGCATCCACGGTCTGCTGGTAGCCTTCGAGCAGGACGGTGATGTCGCCGACCCGGATCGCGAGGTTGCCGTTGCCTTCCTTGGCGGCCAGAGCGGCCTGGTCGTCGAAGGGCGCGGGCAGGATCACGGTCTCGCCGTTGGCGACCGCGACGCGAACCACCTTCTCACCCTGCGGGATCTCCACCTGGACGGTGCCGTTCGGCACCGCCGGGATCGCCGCCGTCTTCTGCGGCTGCTGGGGCTGCTGCGCCGGCGCGTTGGCCTGGGCGAGCTGAACGGCATCGAACTCCGCGTGATCGCCGGCGACGTTCATGTCGGCGTCGGACGAATTGGTCGGATGGTTGCTGGCGTCGTTGGCCATTTTTGACCCCTTTTGAGAAAACTTGGTGCCGCGGTGTCCGAGCCCCGATCCTCATCCCGCCCGGGTGCGACCTGACCGAGAGAAGAACATATTGGCGGTAACCCTACAATGCAGGGTCCGCTTAAACCTGCACACGGCGTTGTAAGGTGTATCGAATTTTCGAGATAATTCGATCTAAATCACCCGGTGGATACCCGGCAATTGATCTAAATCCCCCGAAAATGTGAGATTTCCCCGCCCCGAACCAACGCCAAGTCCCTGATTCTTATTCCCTAAGCAGTGAGGCGGCACATCTATGTGTGTGCCGCCTCATCGCATAGTCTAGCGCATACTATTGTGTCGGTATCTCGCCTCATGAAGTGGTGACGGCGACTCCCTGCTCGACCGAGACGGTGACCGTATCGCCACCGCTGAAGGCCGCGCCGCTGCCGGCGTGGTAGATGTTGAAGCCCAGCACGGTGCCGTCGAACTTCCAGCTGTGGCCGCTGCTGCCGGTCAGCGTGACACTGTCACTGCCGGTATCGCCGTTGATCGTGAGCGTGTGCAGCCCGCCGACCTGGGTGATGCCATAGGCGGCGTCGTAGCTGAGCGAGACGGCGGTGCCGCTGCCACCCGCCGGCGTGCCGTCGAGGTTCAGCGCTTCGACGTTGATGATGGCCTGGGCCTGGTCGGAGTTGAAGTCCTTCAGGCCCCCGAGCTGGACCGTGTCGTAGCCGTCGCCGCCGTCGATGCTGTGGATGCCGTCCAGCGTGTGGCTGCCGTCGAGATCCGCGGCATCGACGTTGTGGAACGTGTCGTCGCCGCTGCCGCCCGACTGGGCGTCGGCCCCGGCTCGACCGTAGATATGGTCGCCGCCCATGCCGCCGAAGATCAGGTCGTCGCCGCTGCCGGTCTTCAGCTCATGGCCGGCACCGATGCCCGTATTCAGGAAGCCGGTGCTGGTGTCGGTGAGCTTCACGTCGTCGCCGTCGTGATAGCCCTTGTTCTTGGTGGCGTCGGTATCCTTGGTCACCGACAGGGTCAGGTCGAAGTCGGTGTGGATCGAGCTCGGGTCCGCCACGCGGAGCGGGATCGCCGTCGCCTCCACGCTGATCACCAGCTTGCCGCTCGCGGTGTCGCCGTCGCCGTCCGTCAGCGTGTACTGAAACTCGTCAAAGCCGCCGGCGTTGTCCGCTTCCGGCGTGTAGGTCCAAGAACCGTTGGCGAGCAGCACGAGGACACCCAGAGCGCCCTGGATTAGGATGTCGCCGTTGATATCCCCAGACACGTCGCCGCCGGTGCTGCTGTACGCACCCGTTACCGTCGCATCGTCCGCACCCTTCTTGTCGTTGTCCAGGACGTTGCCGGCATAGGTGCTGAGCTCATCCTTGTCGTCCACCGCCTGCGGCCCGTCGTCGTTCACCTGGATGTTGATGTGGGCGATCGCCGGATCGCCGTCGCCGTCGGTGGCCCCGGTCTTGATGCCGAAGCTCAAGAACAGGTTGTCCTCGGTGCCGCCGGTCGGGTGCTCCAGCGCCTGGCGGAGATTGAACTGGCCGCTCATGCTGTTCGAGTTATAGGCGAGCGTGAAGACTACGGTCGAGCTGCCGTCAACGAAACCTTCGCTGTCGTCGCCGTTGAAGTAGCCGACCAGGGTGTACCCGCCCAGGCCGTTGTCCGCGAGGTGAGCCAGAACTTCGTGGCCATCCGCCGTGGTGAGGGTGTGCGGATCGCCGTTGTCATCCTTGGCGGTGATCGTGTCGTCTTCCTGCGCGGTGAAACCGACGGGACCGGAGGCACCAGGCCCGTCGGCGCCGAAGCCGCCCGCGGTCAGGTCGAAGAAGACGGCGCCCAAGCCGGCGGTGTCGCCTCCGGTGCCGGCGCCATCGGCGTCCTCGTTGCCGACGCCGCTGAGCACATAGTCTTCGTCCACGATGCCGACGGTGGTCGAAGAATAACCGTCATTGTTGACGTACGCGACGCCCACTTCCGGCGAGTCGTCGTTGACCTGGATCTTGATGACGGCATCGACCTTGTCGCCGTCGCCATCGGTCGCCGAACCGACATTGAAGGTCAGCAGCTCGTTGGTCTCCACCCCGTCCGCGCCGGCCTGCGGATCATGGTCGATCTTTCCGAACAGCTGGAAGTCGAACTTGCCGGTGCCGACGTCGAAGTAGAGATCGAACACGACCTTGCCCGGGACAAGGAGAAGGGTATCGGGCGATTCATCGTTCTCGATCACCGAGAAATATGGCGGGAACCCGACCTGCAGGTGGCCGGCTTCGGAGACCAGCACCTGGAGCTCCACGCCGCCCGAGGAGACTGTGCTGCCGTCCACGTTCTTGAACGCCGGGATGGTCGCGTTGTAGGCCGTGATCTGGTCCGCGACTTCCTGGGCGGTCGGACTTCCGGGAAGCGGGGCGGGCAAGTCGGGGATGGTGTAGATCTCCAACCCGAATGCCGCGTCGCCCGGCCCATCGCCGCCGTAGTTGACAGAGATCTGGCCGCAGACCTGGCTCTTGCCGATGTCATCGCCGTGCTCGCCGGCGTTGGGGTTGCTGTTCGGGTCCTTGTCCTGGTTGCCGGTGTAGGTGAGGCTGTTGCCGGAACCGCCCTTCAGGAAGTCCTCGTCGACATGGCCGTAGTCCGTGGTCTGGACGACGGAATTCCCGCCGCCGCCCACGAGCGCCGTAAGGCCGTTCTCCTGATACTGATCGAGAACGAAGTCGTGCTCGAGGTTGTTGAAGTAGGTGATGCCGATTTCCGGCACGTCGTCGTTGACCTTGATGTTGACGATCGCGTCGGCGGTGTCGCCGTCGCCGTCGGTCGCTGAACCGAGGTCGAATGAGATCAGCTGGTCGGTCTCGGCACCCTTGTCGCCGGAGACCGGGTCGTGGTCGATCGGGCCGAAGAGATCGAACTCGAACTTGCCGGTCGATGCGTTGAAGGTGAAGGTGAAGATGGTCGTATCGTTGGAGTCGAGGGTTTTCTCCGAGACATCCTCCTCCACTTCCGGCCCCTTGATACCCACCGTCACCCATTCGGTTCCGGCATTGTTGCCAGTCGAGAGCACGACCAGGTCCTTGCCACCGGACTTGAAGCTGTTGCCGGTGCCGTCGCCGTCCTTGAAGACTTGGCCAACGGTGTAATCGAACAGACCCAGGCCGGAATCGGCGGCACCTTTGCCGTCGCCACCATAATGGATGTCGATCTCGCCGCAGACTTTGGTCTTGCCGCCGCGATCGCCGTTCTCGTAGCCGTTGGGCTGGTCGTTGCCGTCCTTGTCCTGGTTGCCGGTGTAGGAATAGCTGTTGCCGGCCGCGCCGCGGAGCCAGTCCTCGTCCACCCGGCCGTATTCCTCGGAGTGGAAGATGCCGCTGTTGCCGCCGGCACCCGAGAGGCTGAGGCCGTCAATCTCGACCTCGCGCTTGATGTCGATCTCGAGGCCGCTGGTATAGTAGATGCCGATCTCCGGCTTGTCGTCGTTGACCTTGATCTCGAGCGTCACGGTCTCGGTGTCGCCGTCGTTGTCGCTGACCGTCACGTCGAATTTGATCGGCAGGGTCTGCTCGTTCTGGCCGGTATGGTCGATCGGGCCTTCCAGGCGGAATTCGAAGGAGCCCTGGTCGTTGATTGACATCGTGAAGATGACGGTCTTCTCGAAGTAGGGCTCGGATTCGGAGCCAGTGTTGACCAGGTAGCCGACCTCAAGGAAGCCCTTGTCGGAGTTGAGCACGACCAGGTCATGGCCGCCGGACTTGAAGCTGTTGCCGTCGGCATCGACGAACAACGCCGGGCTGCCGTTCGCCACGAACTCCTTGGTGAAGACGAAGGCATCGTAGTCGGCCGGGCCGTCGCCGCCGAAGTTGACGTCGATCTCGCCCTTCACCTTGGTCTTGCCGTAGTCGTCGCCGTCCTTGCCGGCGTTGTTGTGGCCGTTGCCGTCTTCGTCGTGGTTGCCGAAGGTTCCGGCGCCGCTGTTGCCGCCGGCACCGTAAAGCATGCTGTTGCCGCTGCCGCCGTGCAGCCAGTCTTCATCGACCTGGCCGTACTCGTTCGACTTGATGATGGTGCCGGAGTTGCCGCCGGCGCCGGTCAGGGTCAGGGTCTCGGAGCCGCCCTCGCAGGGAATGCCGCCCTTCTGGCTGATGTATTCGACGTCCTTGATCATCGGCGCGTCGTCGTTCACCAGGATGGTGATGTTGACGTCGTCGAGCGGATGGTCGCCGTCGTCATCGGTCGCGATGATCGGGATGTTGAGCGGGAGCGTGGTCTCCGCGGTGGTGCCGAGCGGATGATCGATCGGGCCGTAGATCTCGAAGGCGAAGGCGCCGAACAGCGGCACGTTCGGATTGGCCTGCAGCACCAGGGTGAAGACGACGACGTCGTTGCCCTTGCCCTTGGCGTTGTCGCTGTAATCGCAATAGCCGACCTGCAGGATCTCGACGCCGAACAGCGACGTCGTCTTCTCCAGGACCTTGAGCTCATGGCCGCCGGAGGTGACGCCCGGGAAGGTGTCGCCCTCGTTGAGCGCGACCGTCAGCGCGGGCTCTTTCGGGCCGAACAGGATGTCGCCGATGCCGGGTTTCGACGGATCGGGGATCTTGCCCGACGGGCCGTCGGCGCCGAAGTTGATGTCGAGGATGCCGACCACGAACTTGTCGCCGAACTCGTCGCCGCGCGCCGGGTCGCTGTCGGGGCCGTTGGCGTTGTCCTTGTCGTGGTTGCCGCCGAAGATGTAGTCCTCATCGACATGGCCGCCGTCTTTGGTGACGACATAGTCGTCGATGTCGATCTTACCGCCGGTGAAGGCCGCCAGGCAAGACAGCGCATCCTTGTAGCTGGTGGCGTGCAGGAAGCTCGCGTAGGTGGCGCCGTGCGCCTCCGGGATGTCGTCCTGGATATCGACCGAGCTGTCCGGGCCGTCCTTGTACTGCGGTTCCTCGTAATACGGTCCTTCATACTCGGACTGCTGCTGTTGCTGTTCCGGCGGCAGTTCCTCGTTCTCGATCGGAATCCGGGTGCTGAACTCGACATTCAGAACGTCCTGGCCCTGCTCGGGATGATCCAGGCGGTTGACCAGGACGACCTGCACATGGAAGTCGCCGGTGCTGGGTTCCGTCTCGATGATATGGAACACCATGACGATGGCGCCGTCCGACGGACGCACCAGGAGAATCGTGGTCGGCTCGGCGCCGTTCTGCAGATAGCGCGCTTCGAGCTGCTCGCCGTTGGAGCTCGGAATATCGCCCGGGAAGAACTGCGAGCCGTTCCAGAATTCCAGCCGCTCCGGCGTCTCCGAGCTGTGCGGAACCGTGACGGTATAGGTGGTCACGCCCAGGAAGCCGGTGGCGTCGTCGTCGTTCGCCTTGGTGCCGGTGAAGTCCGCCCAGCCGCCGGGCGTGGAATTGCCCTGCTTGTCGGTGTCGTCCTTATGGCCGTTGATGTAGTCGGTGTAGTCGCTGAGGAAATCCGCGAAGGTGGCCCAGCTGCCGCTGTCGGTCTTGAACGGATCGCGGAGAAACGGCTCCTGCACGCCCGGGAAGGGGGTGACCCCGGCTAGCAGCAGGGCGTCCTCGCGATCGAGATTGATCGAGTTGTCGATCAGGCCGTACTTGAGCGACGTGCCGTCCTGCGCACCGACGGCGTTCAGGCCGCCGAGGCCGTTGCCGCCCTGCAGCTGGGAGAGCAGCGCGCCGGTGTTGTCGGCGCCTTGCCCCTGCGGACCGGGCTCGCCGGGGCCGGCGGCGGTCTGGATGTCGATGGTGGGGTCGGTCGAAGCGAGGAGGATTGCGATGTCGATCGGCTGGCCGTCGGAGGTCTGGATCACGACCGGCGCCTGCTGGTTGGCATCGACATAGCCCTGCAGGATCACGGTGACGTCGCCGACACGGATCGCGAGGTTGCCGTCGCCTTCCCGGGCCAGCAGCGTGGCGCCTGGATCGAAGGGCGAGCTCAGCTCGATGATTTCGCCGGGGCTGACCTGGACACGAATGACATTCTGGCCCTGCGGCACAGCCACCTTCTCGGTGGTTGTGGCCTGCGCCAGCTGCTCGGGGCCGAAGAAAACGTCTTCGCCCTGCATGTCCGTGAAATAATTTTCGCTGTGCTGCGTTGTATCTTCGGCGGAAGAAGAAACGCCGGCATTCGTGCTGTCATTCGCCATAGCAACCCCCTGACGTGGCTCGATGCACTTCGTCTAGGGTTCACCCGACCCCACCCAGACCTCCGTGCGTGGGAATACGAGACCATGCCCCCGTAAAGCCCACAATCTTGCCGTGGTAAGGAATCCTACAGCGGGGTATGAGTTAATGCCGATTTTTCGCGAATATTAAGTAAAATGCAGGGAATCTACCGGGGGTCGTCCCGCATCCGGTAACTCATTGGAAAATATAAAAGAAAACCCGCCGAGACACGGCGAGCTTCTGTCGGATCTTCGCGCTGAGCGTGCAGCCAGCGAAGCGGGGAATCACACCTTTCCCATGGCTTAGCCCCTGGGCTTGTTGGGCTTCTTCGGCTTCTTGGTGTTCCGGCATTCGCTCTCGGAGCGATTGAGATCCATGATCCGGCAGTCGACGCCTTTGGAATCATACTCGACCTTAGGACTCGCGCCGAAGATGCCCCCGGAGCTTTCTTCGGCCGGCGGGCTGGCCGATTCCGCAGCCGGCGTGGACTCCGGCGCCGCAGTGGCGGCCGGGGCGGCCTGTGGCTGCGCCGGCACGGCCGGGACGGCGCGGTTGAGCTCCGCGAGGCGGCTGCGCGCCAGCGGCGCATAGGTCCCCTGCGGGTACTGGTCGAGGAAAGCCTGATAGTCGCCGGCCTGCTTGCTGGTGCTGATCGAATCCCACATCGCTTTCTCGGCCCCCGACTTGGCGGCGGTCGGGGCGACCGTCGCCGCCGCGGGAGCGGGAGCGGGAGCGCCGCCGAGCGATGCCATCCGGCTCTTCGCGATCGAGGCAAAGGCGCCGTTCGGATACTGGTCGAGATAGGCCTGGTAGTCGCCGGCCTGCTTGCTGTCCTTGATCGCGTCCCATACCACTTTCTCCACTTCCAGGCTGGAAGCGGCCGGCGCGGTGGTGACCGCCGCCGGCTTGGCGATGCCGCCCGAGAAGAAGAAGGGCGCGGTCAGCGAAGACGAATCCCAGGGCACCTGCTTCTCGTCGGTCGCCGACATGACCTGGGCGCGGACGTCGCGGAACGCTTCCTCGATGCCGATGCCCGGCTGGACGATGGTCTTCGCCAGGGCGGCGCTGTAGGGGCTGTTCTTGCCATCACCGTCCGCCGACACGTCGCCGGGCGAGGTCGAATAGGCGATAAAGGTGCCGCGGGTCGCGTCCATCGGGGCCAGGCCGCGGCTGGCCGAGCGGAAGCCGCGCGCCAAGGGATTGTTGCGACAGGCGTCGAGGATCACGATGTTCACCCGCGCCCCGGCATATTCCATCTGCTGCAAGACTTCGTCGGCGGAGATCGCTTCGAGCCCGACATCGGATTCCTTGCCGATATCCGCGCCGACCGGGATCAGGTAGTTCATCCCTTTCACCTGGACGCCGTGGCCGGCATAGAAGAACAGGCCGGTGGTTTCGGGGCCGGCGGCGGTCAGCTTGTCGCCGAACTCGATGATGGCGCGCTTCAGCGACTTCTGATCGACGTCGGTCACCTTGACGACCGTGAAGCCCGTCTGCTGCAGCGCTTGGGCCACCAGGTTGGCGTCGTTGACCGGGTTGGGCAGCTTGCCGATCTCGGAACCGTAGTTCGAGTTGCCGACCACCAGCGCGACGCGCGGCTCGGCCTGTGCCGTCGTGGCGCCAGCCATGAAGAGGCAAAGACCCGCGACGACCGAAAGGACCTTGCTGATCACGTTTCCCTCCACCTGATCGCCGCGGGCGTTCACCGTCGCGCGGCGGACGCCCTCGGCGTTACTCTCGTCCGGCCGCGCGCGGCTTCACTGCCAACGCGTGCTGCCGGTGGACTTCGAGCCGCCGCCGCCGTCCGACCCGTTGGCGCCGCGGCGCGTGGTCTGCTTGCACTTCGCGATATCCGCTTCCGATCGCGACATGTCCTTGACCTTGCAGCTCACGCCGCGCGAATCCAGGACCTCCGCCGGCTCGGCGGAAACGGGGATGGCCGCCGCCGCATCGGTGGTGCTGGCTTCCTGCGGGACCGGGGCGGGCGCAGGCGCCGGCTCCGGGATCACCGCCGCCGCCGGTTCCACCACCGGCGCCGCCGGCTGCTCCCGCGGCGCGCCGCTGCCGCCGCCGAGCGAAGCCACGCGGCTCCTCGCGACCTGCGCGAAGATGCCGTTCGGATACTGGTCGAGGTAGGCCTGGTAGTCGCCGGCCTGCTTGCTGTCCTTGATGCCGTCCCAGACCGCCTTCTCGATTTCGATATTGGCGGGCGCCGACGTGTTCGCGGCGGCCTTCGGCGCCGCGGCCGGCGCCGGGGCCGCCTGCGAGGCGGTGTTGAACTGCGAGGGCTGGAAGAAGAAGGGCGCGGTCAGCGAAGACGAATCCCAGGGCACCTGCTTCTCGTCGGTCGCCGACATGACCTGGGCGCGGACGTCGCGGAACGCTTCCTCGATGCCGATGCCCGGCTGGACGATGGTCTTCGCCAGGGCGGCGCTGTAGGGGCTGTTCTTGCCATCACCGTCCGCCGACACGTCGCCGGGCGAGGTCGAATAGGCGATAAAGGTGCCGCGGGTCGCGTCCATCGGGGCCAGGCCGCGGCTGGCCGAGCGGAAGCCGCGCGCCAAGGGATTGTTGCGACAGGCGTCGAGGATCACGATGTTCACCCGCGCCCCGGCATATTCCATCTGCTGCAAGACTTCGTCGGCGGAGATCGCTTCGAGCCCGACATCGGATTCCTTGCCGATATCCGCGCCGACCGGGATCAGGTAGTTCATCCCTTTCACCTGGACGCCGTGGCCGGCATAGAAAAAAAGCGCCGTGGCATTCTCCCCGGCGGCGGTCAGCTTGTCGCCGAACTCGATGATGGCGCGCTTCAGCTTCTGCTGGTCCACATCGGTCACCTTGGTGACCTGGAAGCCGGTCTGCGTCAGCGCCTGGGCCATCACCCCGGCATCGTTGACCGGGTTCGGCAGCTTGCCGATCTCCGGTCCGTAATTGGAATTGCCGACGACCAGCGCGAAGCGCGGCTCGGCTTGTGCGGAAAAGGATGTGGCGGCCAACAGGCAAAACGCCGCGACAACCGCGTGAATCCTGCCGATCATGGTAGTCCTCCAACCCCGAGGCGCTGACAACATATAGCCGCGCCGAACACACATAAAATTACGCCTGACCCGGATTCTTGTCCATGTGAGGCCCGGCAGATGTGCGCTCGATCACCACACCTCTTTGTGTTGGGGTCCACAATCGGAGACCACGCCGCGGCGCGCAACGGTATCTCGCAGTGCGGACCGATGCGCACGTCCGGTGACCGATTTGACCCCACGCGGTCACATGCTGCGCGGCAGGAACAGGGCCAGCAGGCTGCATAAGAGCGCGAAGACGGCGGTCGCGATGAACACCGACGGCAGGGGGAATATGAGCAGCAGCAGCGAGAAGACGGCCGGGGGAATGATGCTGGCGGCGTCGCGGTAGATGCTGAAGACGGTCGCCATCTGCGGCCGCTCCCAGGAGCGCACCGCGCGCAGGAAGGTCACCGCCGCCACCGAATCCAGGGCGACGGCGCCAAGCGCCGAGCTCAGCAGCGCCGCCAGAGCGAGGGTCGGGTTGCCGCCCGCGAGGCCCGCGATCCCCATCCCGAGCGCGATGATCAGGAAGGAGGCGCAGATGAAGTGCCGGAGCCCGGTCCGCCGCGCGATCCAGCCGAGGCCGAGGGTGAGGAACAGCAAGGCGGTGCAGCTCGACTGCAGATCGCCGGCCGCGGTTTCGGGGAAGCCCTGGTCGGCGAGATACCAGGGCCCGTAATTGAACATCACCACCCACCACATCTCCCGGCCGAAATTGAGGAACCAGGCGAGGGCGAGCCGCGGCTGCGAAAAATAGCGGCGGAGATTCTTCAGCGGATTGCGGCTGGAGATCCCGACCGGCGCCTCGAGCCGGAGCCAGAAGAAGAAGCCGAACAGCGCCAAGGCGAAACCGCCGGAGATGCCGAACACCAGCAGCGGGTCGATGGTGTAGAGCCGCACCCCGATCCAGGGCCCCGCCACCCAGGCGAAGGCGGCCACGAAGGTGCGCAGGGGCTCGGAGCTGGAGAGCTGCTTCTTCGGGATGAAGGCGGTGATGTAGAGATTGAGCAAGGTCAGCAGGCTCGCGGCCGCAATCGAGCGCAGGAACCAGCCGGCGGAAAAACCGAGCAGCCCATCCACCGCCATGGCCGCGGGTGCAATCACCAGCAAGGCGATGGCGCCGAGATAGACCCGCCGCGGCCGCCAGCGCTGCACCAGAGTCGGGATGGCGAAGGTGGCGAAGACGCCCATGATGCCGGCCGCCGCCACCATCAGGCTGGCGTTGCTCTCGGAGCCGAAATGCCGGAGCGCCTCCAGCGGGATCACCGGCGCCAGCAAGGCCCGCGCGATCGAATCCGAAAGGAACAAAGCCGCCATCAGGCCCGGGCCGGGCTTCGGCCAGCGGCGCGCGGGCGTGGACGACGCGGCGGCGGGAGCAGCCGTGGTCGTCGGTTCTTCAGGTTCGGCAAGCATGGGGGACTACGGAAGGAGGCTTGAGCAACCGGCGCGCATCATAGCGGCGCCTTTCGGGAAATGCATCAGGCCGGGCTGATGAGATGAAGGAATGATCCCATGACACGGCCCCGCCGCCTTCCCATCGCGGCGAGTTCCTGGCCGCGCGCGTCCTTGGCCTGGAACAGCGCCGCATCGCCGGCTTCCCGCTCGACGGTGGCGTAGTGGAACTCATGGCCGGCAAATCCGGCGCCGCGGACACCCAGCGGTCCCGCTTCCATCAAATGGGCATGGCGATAGCCGAGATGGAGTTTCGGTTTCGCGAAGCTGGTCGCGACCGGCAGCAGCCCCGCCATCGGATGCGCGACGCCGGCCGCATCGGTCAGGCTCTCGCCCAGCACCATATAGCCGCCGCATTCGCCATAGACCGCGGCGCCCCGCGCCGCCGCATCGCGCAGGCCGGCTTGATAGCGATCATTCGCCGCCAGCCGGCCGGCATGGAGCTCCGGATAGCCGCCGGGCAGGAAGACCGCATCCGCAGCGGCGTCCGGTGCTTCGTCCGCGAGCGGCGAGAAGAAGCTGAGCGCGGCACCCTGCCGCCGCCAGGTCCCGAGCTGCGCCGGATAGGCGAAGGCGAAGGCGATGTCCTGCGCGACCGCGATCCGCTGCCCCAAGGGCGGGATGCCGAGTGCAGCCGGCGCCGATCCGCTCGCGATCGGCGCGGCGAGCGCGGTCAGCCTATCGAGGTCGACATGCGGCGCGATGGCGGCAGCGGCGGCGGCGAGGAAGGCGCCGATATCGGCGATCTCGCCGGCCTGCTTCAAGCCGAGATGCCGCTCCGGCATCGCCAAGGCGGCGATGCGCGGCAGGAAACCGAGCGCCGGAATGCCGACCTCTTCGGCCGCCTGGGCGAGGATCCGGCGATGCACCGGCCCGCCGACATTGTTGAAGACGACGCCGGCGATCCTGACACCGGGGCGATAATGCGCGAGGCCGGCGAGCACGGCGCCGGCGGTGGCCGCCTGCCCCTTCACGTTCATCACCAGTACGATCGGCAGGTCGAACAGCCGCGCGAGATCCGCCGTGGATCCCGTGGCGCCGCCCGGACCGGGCTCGGCGCCGTCGAACAGGCCCATGACGCCTTCGATGATGGTCAGCGCGGAATCCTCCGCCGCCGCCGCCAGCAGGCCGCGCAGCGTCTCCGGCCGCATCGCCCAGGAATCGAGATTGAAGCAGGGCCGTCCGGTCGCCGCCTGGTGGAAGGCGGGGTCGATATAGTCGGGCCCGATCTTGGCGCTGGAGACGACGACGCCGTTCTGCTTCAGCAAGGTCAGCAGCGAGAGCGTGATCGTGGTCTTGCCGCTGCCCGAGGCGGGCGCCGCGATGATCAGGCCGCGTGCTTGCATGATGCTAGGAGCCGGTCTGGTCGTGATGCCGGGTGCCGAGCGGATCGGACTGAAGCGCGCGGCCGCCGATGGCGCCCAGCCAGTCCAGAGCCGCGCGCAGCCGCACCACCTGCCCGACCACGACCATGGCCGGCGGCTCGATGCCGCTCTCGGCGACGTCCCGGGCGCAGGTGCCGAGCGTGGTTTCGAGCACGCGCTGCTGTTCGGTGGTCGCATTCGCGATGACGGCGACCGGCTCGTGCGGCGCGCGACCGCCGCTGAGCAGCCGGTCGGCGATCAGCGCGATATGCTTCAGCGCCATGTAGATCACGATCACCGGCGCGCCCTTGGCGAGCGAGGCCCAGTCGACCGAATCCGGTACGGCGCCGGTCGCGTCATGGCCGGTGACAAAGGCCACGGCGCAATTGACGTCGCGGTGGGTGACCGGGATGCCGGCATAAGCCAGCCCGCCGATGCCGGCGCTGATGCCGGGCACGATGCGGAAGGGGATGCCGGCTTCGACCAGCGACATCGCTTCCTCGCCGCCGCGGCCGAAGACGAAGGGATCGCCGCCCTTGAGGCGCAGCACGCGCTTGCCCTCGCGGGCGAGCTGCACCAGGCGGAGCGAAATGTCGGGCTGCTTGGCCGAGGGCTTGCCGCCGCGCTTGCCGGCATATTCGAGCTTGGCGCCCGGCTTGGCGAGATCGAGGATCGACTGGTCGACCAGGGCGTCATAGACCACGACATCGGCCTGGGAGAGCCCCTTGACCGCCAGCAGGGTCAGCAGTCCGGTCGCGCCGGGGCCGGCCCCGGTCAGCCAGACCCAGCCCGGTTCAAGATCCGGAAGTTGCGCCAAAATCCGTTCCATGGGGCGATCTTAGAGCCGATCGGGGCAGCTCCGGCTAGTCCGTTTTGGACACCGACCTCAGCAATAGCGTCATGGCTCCGGACCCTGGGGCTCAAATGCTCCGCAGGCCCCGCACCGGCGAGAGCAGCGCCACCAGCGGCGACAGGGCATAGCCGGCAACCCCGATCCAGAGCACCGTATCGAGGCTCACGACCTGCACCAGCAGCCCGGCGATCAGCGCGCCCAACGGCACCGGGCCGTCGTTGACGACGGCGATGGTGGCGGCGACGCGGCCGAGCTGTGATTTCGGCACGCGCTTCTGGCGGAGGGTGCGCTCATTGACCGCGAACCAGCTGGTGACCGAATCCTGCAGGAGCTGCTGCAGGACCAGCAGCGGCAGCAGCAGCGCCGGCATGAGCCCGGCCAGCGGCAGCATCGCCAGCCCGAGGGTCTTGATGGCGAAGGCGCCGATCAGCCCCGGCCCCGCCGGCACCCGCGCGTTCAGCCAGGGCACCAGGGCCGCGCCGATCAGCGCCGCGACGCCGCCGCAGGCGATCAGGATGCCCATCATCGCCGGCGAGACGCCGAGCTGCCGCACGACATAGAGCACGTAGAACGGCCCGATCATGCCGCCGAAGAAGGTGCGGATCGCACGCGCCAGCAGCAAGGGCCGCAGGATCGGATCCCGCCACAGCGCGCCGAGGCCTTCGGCGATCTCCTGCAGCACGCGGCGGCGCGCGGTCGGCGGCGGCGCGACCGGCTCCACATGCTTCATGCGGAAGAGAAAGAGCGCTGAGACCAGATAGGAGAGCGCATCCATCAGCAGGGCCGCGGGGGCGGTCAGCAGCTGCACCAGCAATCCGCCGGTCGGTGGGCCGACGATCTCGGCGGTGGCATCGATGGTCTCCCGCGCGGCATTCGCCTTGGTCAGGCGGTCCGGCGCGACCAGCGACGGCAGATAGGCGGCATCGGCGGCAGTGAACAGCAGCGACAGGGCGGCCACCGCGATCACCACCACCAGCAGCTGCGCCAGGGTGAGCACCCCGCCCCAGGCCGCGATCGGCACCGAGACCACCGCGGCGAAACGCAGCAGGTCGGCGGCGATCATCAGCGGCCGCCGCCGCCAGCGATCGACCCAGACCCCGGCGAAGAGGCCGAGCAGCAGCACCGGCAGGGTCGCCGCCACGCCCAGCAGGCTGAGCGCGCCGGGGCCGGCCTGCAACACCAGCACTGCGGTCAGCGGCACCGCCTCGCGCGCGACCTTGGTGCCTAGGCTGGAGACCGCGAAGGCCGCCAGCAGCGCGCGGAAGTCGCGGGACCAGCCGGCGAACATGGGATCAGCCCGCCTTCACTTGACGCCGGCGCAAAGTCGGGCAGGATCGCCGCCGATTCCCGGAGTGGTGCCGATGCTTGAATCCTGGCTCGCATGGTCCGAGCCCTTGTCCCTGCTGATCGCGCTCGTGATCGACGCCTGCTACGGCGACCCGGTGGCGCTTTACCGCAAGCTGCCGCATCCGGTCGTGGTCATTGGCAACGCCATCGGCTGGGCCGACCGGGTCTTCAACCGCGAAGCCGATGCGCCGCGCCGGCGCCGCAACGCCGGCATCGCGCTGGTGGTCCTGCTGGTCGCCGCCGCCTTGGCCGTCGGCGGCGTTATCCAGGCGCTGCTGCTCGCACTGCCGCTGGGCTGGCTCTGGCTCGGCATGGTGATGAGCGCGCTGATCGCGCAGCGCAGCCTTTACGGCCATGTCGCCGATGTGGCGCGGGCGATCGAGGTCTCGGGCCTCGAAGGCGGGCGCCTCGCCGTCGCCAAGATCGTCGGCCGCGATCCCAACCGTCTCGACCGCGCGGGAGTCAGCCGAGCCGCCATAGAATCGCTCGCCGAGAACTTTTCGGACGCGGTGGTGGCGCCGGCCTTCTGGGCGTTGCTGCTCGGCCTGCCCGGGCTGGTCGCCTACAAGGCGATCAACACCGCCGACAGCATGATCGGCCACCGCTCGCCGCGGCACCGGGATTTCGGCTGGGCGGCGGCGCGGCTGGACGACCTGGTGAACTGGCCGGCGGCACGGCTCTCCGCTTTTCTGATACTGCTCGGCGCGCTGCTGCTGCCCAGCGCCGATGCACCCAAGGCCCTCGCCGTCACGCTGCGCGACGCGCGGCGGCACCGCTCGCCCAATGCCGGCTGGCCGGAAGCGGCGCTGGCCGGCGCGCTGGGTTTCGCGCTCAACGGGCCGCGCGCCTATCACGGCGTCCCGACCGACGAGCCCTGGACCCACAAGACCGGCCGCAAGACTCTCGACGCGCCCGATATCTGGCACGCCTTGCGGCTCTATCTCCGCGCCTGCCTGCTGCTGGGCATCGGCGTGACGGCGGTGGCCGTCATCGGCCATTAGCGATATCCAGAATCCGATCGATCGCGACATGCTGTTCCAGGTGGTCGGCCAGCGCGTCGAGCGTGGCATCGACGCGTGCCTCGAAGTTGAGATCGGAGGCGAAGTCCGGCTTCAGCGTCTTCAGGTAGGCGCGGCGGAATGCATCATCGGCGAAGATGCCGTGCAGGTAGCAGCCCATCACCCGGCCGTCGGGCGAGATCGCGCCGTCCGGACGGCCGCCGAGGTCGAGCATCGGGCGGTCGCAATCGCTGCCGGTGGTCTCGCCGACATGCATCTCATAGCCGCGCACTGCCGTACCGGTCGCGATATCCTTGCCGGTGATCTCGACCAGCTTCTTCTTCGGCGTCAGCGTAGTCTTCACGTTGAGGAGGCCGAGGCCGGGCAGCTCGCCGATCGGGCCTTCGATATTCTTCGGGTCGGCGACCCGCATCCCCAGCATCTGATAGCCGCCGCACAAGCCCAGCACCCGGCCGCCGCGCCGGACATGCGCTTTCAGATCGATGTCCCAGCCGGCCTGGCGGAGCGCGATGAGATCGACGATGGTCGCCTTGGAGCCCGGCAGGATCACCAGATCGGCGTCGCCCGGCAGCGCCCGTTCCGTGGTCACGAACTCGACCGTGACGCCGGGCTCCGCGCGCAGGGGATCGAGATCGTCGAAATTCGAGATCCGCGGCAGCTGCGGCACCACGACTTTGATCGCCGCACCTTCCCGCGCGCCGTAGCCCGCATGCGCGCCGTCGAGTGCGACGCTGTCCTCGGCCGGGAGATCGCGCGCGCCGTCGAACCAGGGCACGACGCCCAAGGGGGCGAAGCCGGTCTTCTCGGCGATCGCCTTCATGCCGTCGGTGAAGAGCGTGAGATCGCCGCGGAACTTGTTGATCAGGAATCCCTTGACCCGCGCCGCTTCCGCCGGCGCCAGCAGCGCCTTGGTGCCGACCAGGCTGGCGATGACGCCGCCGCGGTCGATGTCGCCGACCAGCACCACCGGCACGCCGGCGCTGAGCGCGAAGCCCATATTGGCGATGTCGCCCTGGCGCAGGTTGACTTCAGCCGGCGATCCCGCCCCTTCCACCAGCACCAGGTCCGCGTCGGCGCGCAAGATGCGATAGCTCTCCAGCACCTTGGCGAGGAGCTGGGGTTTGAGCTTTTGATAGTCGGCAGCCTTGGCGTTGGTGAAGATCTGGCCCTGCACTATCACCTGGGCGCCGGTTTCGCTCTGCGGCTTCAGCAAGACCGGGTTCATATGCTTGCTGGGCGGAATGCCGCAAGCGCGCGCCTGCAAGGCCTGAGCGCGGCCGATCTCGCCGCCGTCCGCTGTCACCGCCGCGTTGTTCGACATGTTCTGCGGCTTGAAGGGGCGCACCTTCAGCCCCTTGCGCGCATAGGCACGGCATAGGCCGGCGACGATCAGCGACTTGCCGACATCCGACCCGGTGCCCTGGAACATGACGGCGGCCGGCTGAGTCATATCAGAACTCGAGGCCCTTCTGCGCCTTCACACCGTCACGGAAGGGATGCTTCACCATCTCCATCTCGGTCACCAGGTCGGCCAGCTCCACGATCTCATCCTTGGCGTTGCGGCCGGTGAGGCAGACGTGGAGATCCGGGCGCTTCGCCTTGAGCGCGGCCACCACATCGGCGATCGGCAGATAATCGTAGCGCAGTGCGATGTTGATCTCGTCGGCCAGCACGAAGGCAAAGCTCGGATCGGCCATCATGCGCTTCACTTCGGCCCAGGCCTCGGTGGCATGGGCGATGTCGCGGGCGCGGTCCTGGGTGTTCCAGGTGAAGCCCTCGCCCAGCGCCTTGATCTCGCAGAGATCCGGGAAGCGCTCGAGCACGGTGCGCTCGCCGGTCTCCCACTTGCCCTTGATGAACTGCACCACGCCGACCTTCATGCCATGGCCGATGCAGCGCATCACCATGCCGAAGGCCGCGGTCGACTTGCCCTTGCCCTTGCCGGTATGGACGATGATCAGGCCCTTCTCGCGGGTCTTCTCGGCCATCATCTTCTGCCGGGCTTCCTGGCGGCGGGCGGATTTCTCGTTGGCGCGGCGGTTGGCGTCGTCGCCTTCCTCGATACTCATGCGGCTTCTCCTCTTGACCAGGCGGCCAGGCGCTGATGCGCGGAATTGTGCCGCGACTTCCACAGGCCGCGCGTCTGCGCCTCTTGCAGGCGATCGGCGATTTCCTTCAACGCCGCCGGATTGTGCGCGGCGATGAAATCCCGCACCGCATCGTCCAGCAGATAGGCCTCGAACACGGCGTCGAAATGATGGTCGGCGACGCAGTCGGCGGTGGCGGCGAAGGCGAACAGGTAATCGACCGTCGCCGCCATCTCGAAGGCGCCCTTGTAGCCATGGCGCATCACGCCGGCGATCCATTTCGGGTTGACCACGCGGGCGCGCACCACGCGGGCGATCTCCTGGTCCAGGCTGCGGATCTGCGGCGTCTCGGGGCGCGAATGATCGTTGTGCCAGACCACCGCCTTGCGGCCGGTCAGGTGCTGCACCGTCGCCGCCAGCCCGCCCTCGAACTGGTAATAGTCGTCGCTGTCGAGGAGATCGTGCTCGCGGTTGTCCTGGTTGTGCAGGACCGCGTCGACCTGGGCGAGCCGGGTCTCGAACATGCGACCTTCGGCGGCGCCGGAGACTCCGGCGCCATAGGCATAGCCGCCCCAGGCGAGGTAGGCGCGGGCGAGATCGCCGCCGTCGTTCCAGCCCTTCTCGTCGATCAGCGCCTGCAGGCCGGCGCCGTAAGCGCCTGGCTTGGAGCCGAAGATGCGATAGCCGGCGCGCTGTTCCGCCTCGGCTTCGCTGGCGCCCTTGGCGACGAGTGCGGCGCGTTCGGCGCGGTTGCGGGCCGCGAGGGGGTTCTGCGAGTCCGGCTCGTCCAAAGCCGCGACCGCGCGCGCCGCGCTGTCGAAGAGATCGATCTGCGCCGGGAAGGCATCGCGGAAGAAGCCCGAGACCCGCAAGGTCACATCGACCCGCGGCCGGTCGAGCACGGAAAGCGGCATGATCTCGAAGCCGGAAACTCGGCCCGAAGCGCCCGCATCCCAGCGCGGCTGCACGCCCATCAGCGCGAGTGCTTGTGCAATGTCGTCGCCGCCGGTCCGCATGTTCGCCGTGCCCCAGGCCGAAAGCACCAGCGACTTCGGCCAGGCACCATGTTCCTGGCGATGGCGGTCGAGCAGCAAGGCCGCCGACTTCCAGCCCAAGGCCCAGGCGGTCGGCGTCGGCACTGCGCGGGTATCGACCGAGAAGAAGTTGCGCCCGGTGGGCAGCATGTCGAGCCGGCCGCGGGTCGGCGCGCCGGAAGGCCCCGGCTTCACGAAGCGGCCGTCGAGCCCGGTCAGCACCGCCGAGAGTTCGGCATCGCCGCAAGCCGCGACAGAAGGGCGAAGCTCGGCGTTGATGAAGTCGAGCACGGCGCGACTGCGGGTCCAGTTCGCTTCCGGACGCAGAGTTCCGGCGGTGAGTTTCGAGGCCAGCAGCTCTAGCCGCTCGACCGCATCGCCGATCGTGCGCCAGGGCGTGTCCGACGCCGCGGCCACGATGGCGGGGCGCGGGCCGGTCCAGCGATCGCCCAGCTTCGCATCGAGCGGGTCGAAGTCGAGGCCGAGATCGGCGGCCAGTGCCCGCAGCAGCGAGGCGTCGCCGTTGACGCCGGTCCTGCGCGGCAGCCGGGTGAGCGCCACCAGCAGGTCGGCGAGCTGCGTATCCTTCGGCGACTCACCGAAGATGTGCAGCCCGTCGCGGATCTGCAGCTCTTTCAATTCGCAGAGATGGTTGTCGAGCTTGATCAGCGCCGCCTCGGTATCGTCCTCGCGGGCGATGCCGCAATCCGCGGCGAGGCCGCTCGCCTGCGCGAGATCGACGATCGTGCCCTTCAGCACCGCGCAGCGCCGAGGATCGACCTGGCTCGCTTCGTAATATTCGTCGACCAGGGTCTCGAGTTCGCTCAGCGGGCCGTAGCTCTCCGCGCGGGTCAGCGGCGGCGTCAGGTGGTCGATGATGACGGCGCTGCTGCGGCGCTTGGCTTGGGTGCCCTCGCCGGGATCATTCACGATGAAGGGATAGATCAGCGGCACCGGACCCATCACCGCTTCCGGATAGCAGGCGGCGGAAAGCGCCAGCGATTTGCCCGGCAGCCATTCCAGATTGCCGTGCTTGCCCATGTTGACGATGGCATCGACCTCCGCCACGTCCCGCAAATAGGCGTAGAAGGCGAAATAGGCATGCGGCGGCACGAGATCGGGATCGTGATAGCTGGAGACCGGATCGATCCCATAGCCGCGGGCCGGCTGGATCCCGATCAAGGTCGCGCCGAAGCCCTGTAGCGGCAGCGCGAAATGGCCATCGACGCAATGCGGATCGCTCTCCGGTTGGCCCCAGCGCGCGATCACCGCATGGCGGATCACCGCGGGCAGGGTCGCGAAGAATTCCCGGTAGTCGGCGACCGAGAGCCGGGCCGATGCCGCCTGCCGGTCGAGCAGGCGGTTGATCAGGGCGTCGCCGTCGGCCGGGATATCGGCAATCGCATAGCCGGCGCTGCGCATCGCGCGCAGCAGGTTGACGGTGCCGGCCGGCGTGTCGAGGCCGACGCCGTTGCCGATCCGGCCGTCGCGGTTCGGGTAATTGGCCAGCACCACGGCGATGGTGCGCTCGCCCGCCGCTTTCTTGCGCAAGCGGATCCAGCGTTCGGCGAGATCGACGACGAAAGCGATGCGATCCGGAACCGGCTCCGGCGCCACGATGTTGCACTGGGTCGCGGCGTCGTAGCGCGCCGCCGCCTTGAACGAGATCGCGCGCGTCAGGATGCGGCCGTCGAGCTCCGGCAAGGCCGCCTGCATGGCGAGGTCGCGCGGCGAGAGACCGCGGGTGTTCTGCTCCCAATCCGCGGCGCTGCCGCTGGAGAGCACGACCTGCAGCACCGGGCAGTCGGCGACGTCGAAAGGCGTCGCAAAATCCCCGCCCGGCTGCGAGACCGCGAAGCCGGTCGCGTTCAGCACCAGGTCGGGCTTGGCTTCCGCGAACAGCGCGGCGAGGAGATCCGCCGCGACGGCGTCCTTCAGGCTGTTGACGAAGACCGGCAGGACGTTGATGTCACGCCGGTCCAGTTCCGCGATCAGCGCGTCGATCGGCTTCAAGGTGCCGGCCTGCATCAGCGCGCGGTAGAAGACGATCGCCGCAGCCGGCCGGCCGGTGCGCCAATGCCACCTGAGATCGGCGAGATTGGTGACGGTTTCACCCCGCCAATAGAGCCCGGCCTTCAGCAGCGGCCGCGGCTCCAGCCATTCGGCATCGCCGCCGATCAGGCTCGCGGCATGCAGCAAGGCCTGCTGCGCGTTCTCGATTCCGCCCTCGGTGCAATAGCGCCAGAGCCGATGCGCGTTTTCGGGCGGCAGCGTGGTGAAATCGGCAAGCTCGGGATCCGGCTGGTCGTCGCCCGGCAGTACCGCCAGCGGAATATTGTTGGCGCGGCAGGTCGCGGAGATCTCCTCCAGCCCATAGGGCCAGTAGCGCCGCCCGCCGATCAGCCGCACAACGACGAGCTTCGCCTGCGCGATGATGTCCTCGACATAGGCGTCGACCGAGAGGTGGTGCTGGAGCATGAGCAGATTGGCGAGCCGGAGACTCGGCTTCGGCTCCGGCAGCGCGGCATGGGCCGCGGCGAGACAGGCGAGCTCGGTATCCGCGGCGGACAGGATGACGATCTCGCCCGGCGTCTGGCCGAGGTCGATCGCATTTGTTCCGTCGCTGATTTCACCGGGCTTCGCGGCGAGAAGATGCATTACGCACCCCCACCTCGGCCCTCCCCCGATTCGGGGGAGGGAGAAGAAAGGACTCGCTCTAGTCCGCTCCCCCGAATGGGGGGAGGGCTAGGGTGGGGGTGCGAAAGGCCGGCGCAGTGCAAAGTTTCAGCCCTTGACCGCCGCTTCGATCGCCGCGCGGTCGAGGCCTTTGAGGCCGATGACCACGAGCCGGCCCTTGCGTGCCTCGTCGGAACCCCAGGCGCGGTCGTAGTAATGCTGGATGCGGCCGCCGACGCCCTGCAGCACCAGGCGCATGTCGCGGCCGGCCACGTCGAGGAAACCTTTGACGCGCAGAATGTCATGGGTCGCGATCGCCGGCTTCAGGCGCGCCAGCAATTCCTCCGGGGCTTTGAGCACCGGCATGTCGATCTGGAAGCTCTCGAACTCGTCATGATCATGGTCCTCGCCTTCGAGCTCGTGATGCGAGAAGCGGGTGTCGAGGTCGTCTTCCGCCGCGGCACCGAGACCCAGCAGCACCTCGGGATCGATCGCGCCGAAGCTGGAGAGGACCAGCTTGGCCTTGCGCTTCATCTCGCGGTCGATCACGTCCTTGGCGGCGGTGCGGTCGTCCGGCGACATCTGGTCGTTCTTGTTGAGGATGATGAGATCGGCGCTGTTGATCTGGTCCTCGAACAGTTCCGCCAGCGGGCTCTCATGATCGAAGGACTCGTCGGCCGCGCGCTGTGCCGCGACCGCTTCCGGATTGTCGGCAAAGCGGCCGGCCGCCGCGGCCGGGCCGTCCACCACCGCGATCACGCCGTCGACCGTCACCCGCGTCCGGACTTCCGGCCAGTTGAAGGCGCGGATCAGCGGCTTCGGCAAAGCGAGGCCGGAGGTCTCGATCACGATATGCTCCGGCGGCTGCGGCCGGTCGAGCAAGGCGGTGATGGTCGGCAGGAAGTCGTCGGCGACGGTGCAGCAGATGCAGCCGTTGGCCAGCTCGACGATATTCTCTTCCGGGCAATCCTCGATGCCGCAGCCTTTCACAATCTCGCCATCGACCCCGAGCTCGCCGAACTCGTTGATGATCAGCGCGATGCGGCGCCCGCGCGCGTTGCGCAGCAGATTCTGGATGAGACTCGTCTTTCCGGCGCCGAGGAAGCCGGTCACGATGGTTGCGGGGATCTTCGTCGTCATAGAACTTCTCTTCTCACTTCAATTTCATCGGAAGTCCGGCGGTCACGAACACCACGTGATCCGCCTTCTCCGCCAGGCGTTGATGCAGGATGCCGGCGAGGTCGCGGAACCGCCGGGCCAGCGCATTGTCCGGGACGATCCCCTGGCCGACCTCGTTCGAGACGAAAACCACCGGCCCGCCGAACTGCCCGAGCGCGGCGACCAGGCCGGCGATCTCGGCCTCGACGTCCCGCGCCTGCCCCAGGAGATTGCCGAGCCAGAGCGTCAGGCAATCCACCAGGACCGCCGCTCCCTGTTCCGTTTCGGCCTTCAAGGCGCCGGCGAGATCGAGGGGTTCCTCGACGGTCCTCCAATCCGAATCGCGGCGCTCGCGATGAGTCTTCACCCGCGCCGCCATCTCGTCGTCAAGCACCTCGGCGGTGGCGAGATAGGTGCGGCGGCCGGGATGGCGATCGACCAGGGCTTCGGCATAGCGGCTTTTCCCTGAGCGCGCGCCGCCCAGGACCAGGCTTACCGGCGGCAAGGGCGTGATCACGCCGGACATGCCCAGGGACAGCTTGGGTGCAGGGGCAGAAGATGGAGACTTCGACAAGGTGTTGCGCTCCTCCCGCCGAGGCGCCGACCGTTATAAAGAGCGTTCGCCGAGGTCTCCTGGCTCGACCGCCGGATCCCGCGCCTTCCCGGCCCAGTATACGGCCAGTGGTTTCCATCGGGTCCGTTGCCCGGACGCACTACGCCCGGGCCTGGTCCTACAGTTGCGGGGGCAGCGCCGGCATCGGACCGGCTTCCCTCCCTGCGAACGGCCGGAAACTAGCAGGAAGCCCGGGGCGGTGCAGCAAAATCCGCCGAGAAGGTTAACGGGCTCAAACCGTCTCCCAGACCCGCTCCGGCGGCCGGGCGACGACCGCGCCCTTGGGCCCGACCACGATCGGGCGCTCGATCAGGACCGGGGTTTTGGCCATGGCCTTGATCAGGGCTTCGTCGCTGGTCTTGTCGGTCAGCTTCAACGCCTCGAAGGCCTCGCCTTTCTTGCGCAGGATGTCGCGCGGCCCGACTTTCAGCTTCTTCAGCAGGGATTTGATTCCCGCCTCGTCCAGGGGGGTCTTCAGGTATTCGACCACCTTGGGTTCGTGGCCCTTTTCCTTCAGCCAGCCCAGCACCTTCTTGGAAGTGCTGCAATTCGGGTTATGGTAGATGGTGACGGCCATGGACCTTCCTCGCGCCCTTATTAAGTAGAGATCATGAAGCTGCTTTATTTCGCCTGGCTCCGCCAGAAGATCGGCAAGGCCGAAGAAACCCTCGACGTTCCCGCCCACGTGAAAGAGGTCGGGCAGCTGCTCGACTGGCTGGAAAGCCTCGGCCCCAATTACGCGACCGCGCTCAAGGAGCGCAAGGCGGTGAAGGTCGCGGTCAACCAGGACTATGTCGGCCTGACGCATCCGGTGAAGGCCGGCGACGAGGTCGCGCTGTTCCCGCCGGTGACCGGCGGCTGAAGTCGTGACCGTCCGGGTCCAGACGCAGGATTTCGACATCGGCGCCGAGCTCGAGAAGCTCGCCGCCGGGAATCACCAGGTCGGCGGCGTCGCGAGCTTCATCGGCCTGGTGCGAGACATCGCGCCCGAAGGCTCGGGTGCCGCGTCCTCGATGACCTTGGAGCATTACCCCGGCATGACCGAGAAGCGTCTCGCCGAGATCGAGGCCGAGGCGCAGCGTCGCTGGCCCTTGTCAGCAACGCTGATCATCCACCGCTACGGCCGGCTGGAGCCGGGCGACCGGATCGTGCTGGTCGCGACCGCCTCCAGCCACCGCGAAGCGGCGCTGGAATCCTGCGCCTTCCTGATCGACTGGCTGAAGACCGAGGCGCCGTTCTGGAAGCTGGAAGACGGCCCCGAAGGCGCCCGCTGGGTCGAGGCCAAGACCAGCGACGACGCCCGCAAGGCGGCCTGGCTAAGGAAGTAGCCGGCTCCCAGCTTGAAATCTTCCTGACAAACCGCCAATTCTCCATTTCCTGAAACGGCCGACCGGGGCGACCGCTTCCCATGTCCGACTACATGCTCCTTTTGACGGATCCTGCCGTCATCCTCAGTTTCGTCACGCTGGCGGCGCTTGAGATCGTCCTCGGCATCGACAATCTGCTGTTCGTGCAGATCGTCGCCGGCCGCGTTTCGCCGGATAAGCAGCGGCTCGCCCGGCGCCTCGGGCTGGCCTTGGCCCTGCTGACGCGGCTCGCGCTTCTGGCCTCGATTTCCTGGGTGGCCGGACTGAAGGAGCCGATATTGACCGTCGACTGGTTCGGGCCGGAGCACGCCTACGACCTCTCCTGGCGCGACATCATCCTGCTGGGCGGCGGACTGTTCCTACTGGCCAAGTCGACCACCGAGATCCATCACAACATCGATGTCGCGCACGAGGAAGAAGGGACGAAGAAGACCTATCTGACCCTCGCTTCCGCCGTGGTGCAGATCGCGATTCTCGACATCGTCTTCTCGCTGGACAGCGTCATCACCGCGGTCGGCATGTCGGATCATCTGGAGGTGATGGTTGCCGCGGTCGTGACGGCGATGATCGTGATGATCGCGGCGGCGAATGCGGTCGGCGATTTCGTGGACAAGCATCCTTCGGTGAAGATGCTCTGCCTCGCCTTCCTGCTGCTGATCGGCGTGGCGCTGCTGGGCGAAGGCCTGCACTTCCAAATCCCGAAGGGCTACCTCTACTTCGCCATCGCCTTCTCGGCGGGCGTCGAGGGCCTCAACCTCTGGGCCCGCGCGCGCAAAGAGGCGGCAAAGAAGAAGGCCGCGGCATAGCCCGAGTCCGCTGCATAAGCGGATATTCGCACCCCCACCCTAACCCTCCCCCGATTCGGGGGAGGGGATTGCAGCGAGACTGTGATCTTCTCCCTCCCCCGAATCGGGGGAGGGCCGGGGTGGGGGTACGCGACTTCGCCCGCGTTGCTACGCCGCCGCGCTGTTCTCGTGCGCGCGGACTTCCTTCAGGTAGTCCTCGCGCAGCTGCCGCGTCACCGGGCCGACCTTGAACTTGTAGTCGCCGACCTGGCCCACGGGTGTCACTTCCGCCGCGGTGCCGACCAGGAAGACCTCGTCGGTCTTCGCGAGCTCGTCCGGCATGATCGCGCGCTCGACCACTTTGAGCTGGCGGCGGCGGGCGAGATCCATGACGGTCTGCCGGGTGATGCCGTTCAGGAAGCAGTCCGGCGTCGGCGTGTGAACTTCGCCGTTCTGCACCAGGAAGACGTTGGCGCCGGTGGCTTCGGCAAGCTGGCCGCGATAGTCGATCATCATCGCGTCCTGATAGCCTTCCGCTTCGGCCTCATGCTTCGAGATCGTGCAGATCATGTACAAGCCCGCAGCTTTCGAGGCGGTCGGCGCGGTGTTCGGCGCCGGGCGCTGATACTTCGCCCACTTCACGCGGATGCCCTTCTCCAGCAGCTCCGGCGAGAAATAGGCCGGCCATTGCCACATCGCAATCGCGCAATGAATCGTGTTCTGCTGCGCGGCGACGCCCATCATCTCGCTGCCGCGCCAGGCCAGCGGCCGGACGTAGCAATCGACCAGGCCGGCGCGACGGATCAGTTCTTCCTTCGCCGCGACCAGCTCCTGCACCGCATAGGGAATCTTGAAGCCCAGGATCTCGGCCGACTTGTGCAGGCGCTCCGAATGCTCGCGTGACTTGAAGACCTTGCCGCCATAGGCGCGTTCGCCTTCGAACACGCAGGAGGCATAGTGCAATCCGTGGGTCAGGACATGGACCTTCGCCTCGCGCCAGGGCACGAACTTGCCGTCGTACCAGATCTCGCCGTCGCGATCGTCATAGGGGACCAGGCTCATGGTAAGGTTTCCTCCGGTCAGGCTTCTCAGGTTATAAAAGCATCGTATCTGGGCTGAATTTAGAAGCTTCGGAAAAATAAGTCAACAGTGCTGACATAAAATGGCTGAAGTGAAATCGCCGCTCAATCTGCTGTTCCTCCGGGACGACGACCTGCGCCAGGGGATCGAGCTTTTGTTCTTCGCCTACCGGGACTTCACGGCGAAAGCGGACGAGACCCTGCTGCAATACGGCTTCGGCCGGGCGCATCACCGCGTGATCTATTTCGTCGGGCGCAACCCAGGCATGACGGTTTCGGAACTGCTCGACATCCTGAAGATCACCAAGCAGAGCCTCTCCCGCGTGTTGAGCCAGTTGGTGCGCCAGGGTTTCATCACCCAGCGCCCCGGCTCGACCGATCGGCGGCAGCGACTCTTGAGCCTGACCGACCGCGGCGCCGAGCTCGAAAGGAAGTTGACCGAGGAGCAGCGGGCGCTGGTCGCCAGGGCCTATCGCAGCGCCGGCGCCGAAGCGGTCGAAGGCTTCCGCAAGGTGCTGCTCGGCCTGATCAACGAATCCGATCGCGAACGGTTCAATCCGCAAACCCGGCGGTAGGATAGCGGGCATGAGCGACCAGCCCCATATCCTCGTCGTCGATGACGACCGCCGGATTCGCGATCTCACCGCGCGATTCCTCTCCGAGCAGGGCTTCAACGTGGTGACGGCGAACGACGCCGCCGATGCCCGCGACAAGATGAAGAGCCTCGCCTTCGACCTGCTGGTGCTGGACATCATGATGCCGGGCGAGAACGGGCTCGAGCTCACGGTCAGCCTGCGGGCCGAAAGCGACGTGCCGATCCTGCTGCTGACCGCCCGCAGTGAGACCGAGGACCGCATTGCCGGCTTCGAGACCGGCGCCGACGACTATCTCACCAAGCCCTTCGAGCCGAAGGAGCTGGTGTTGCGGATCCAGTCGATCCTGAAGCGCGCCCGCACCGCGCCGCGCGCGGCGCCGCAGCGGCGGGTGATCAAATTCGGCGAGTTCCTGTTCGAGCTCGACCGCCGGCGCCTGTTCCGCGGCGAGGAACCGGTCTATCTGACGGAAGCGGAGACCGAGCTGCTGGCCGAGCTTTGCAACCGCGCCGGCGAGGTGGTCAGCCGCGACGAGCTTACCTCCTCCTCCGCTTCCGAGACTGAAGAAGCGGCCGCGCCGGAAGCCGCGGGCAGCCGCCAGGTCGATGTCCAGGTGACGCGTCTCAGGCGCAAGATCGAGGCCGATCCGCGCTTCCCGCGCTACCTGCAGACGGTGCGCGGCCGCGGCTATCTGCTGCAGCCCGACTGATGTTGGCCCAGGCGCGCGAGTTCTTGGCGGCGGTGGAGCGGCTGATGCCGCGGACCCTGCTCGGCCGCTCGATCATCATCATCGTGACCCCGGTGATCCTGCTGCAGGCGATATCGGCCTGGGTCTTCTACACCAGCCATTGGGACACGGTGACAAGGCGGCTCGCTCAGAGCGTGGCCGGCGACATCGCCTATGTGATCCGCCAGCTGCCACATCCGATCGATCCAAGGCAGGCGCAGCAGGTCTTCGCCATCGCCAAGGACATGATGGACGTGAAGCTGGTGTTCAAGCCGGGCAAGATCCTGCCCAACGACCCCACCATCACGCGGCAGAACCTGGTCGATCGCTCGCTCTCCAAGGCGCTGGAGGATGCGCTGAAGCGGCCGTTCCTGATCGACAGCCGCTCGCAGCGCAATTACATCGAGATTCACGTGCAGCTGGCCGAAGGCGTGATGCAAGCGCAGGTGCGCCGCCGCCGCCTGTTCAGCTCGACCACCTATCTCTTCTTCCTCTGGATGGTCGGGACGTCGCTGGCGCTGCTCGCCTTCGCCACCATCTTCATGCGCAACCAGGTGCGGCCGATCAAGCGGCTGGCCCAGGTCGCCGACGATTTCGGCCGCGGCCGCGAGATCCGCGACTTCCACCCCAGCGGCGCCAACGAGGTCGAGCTCGCCGGCCATGCCTTCAACCTGATGCGCGACCGCATCCGCCGTCAGATCTCGCAGCGCACCGAGATGCTGGCCGGCGTCAGCCACGATCTGCGCACGCCGTTGACCCGGATGAAGCTGCAGCTGGCCCTGATGGGCGGCAATCCCGAAGTCGCAGACCTCAAGAAGGACGTCGACGAGATGGAGCGCATGATCGGCGGCTATCTCGCCTTCGCCCGGGGCGAAGGCACCGAACGCGCGGTCGACGCCGATCTGGTCGAGCTGGTGACCGACGCGGTCAACGATGCCCGGCGCGAGGGCGCCGCCATCACGCTCGCGACACCGACCCAGAAGATCATGCTGCCGCTGCGCCGCGACGCGCTGCGGCGCGCGCTGGCCAATGTGATCGGCAATGCCCGCCGCTATGCCGACCGGATCGAGGTCTCGATGCGCAGCCGCGGCCACGGCGTAGATGTCATCGTCGATGACAACGGCCCGGGCATTCCCAAGGCCCAGCGCGAAGACGTGTTCCGCCCGTTCTTCCGCCTGGACTCCTCGCGCAACCCGGAGACCGGCGGGACCGGCCTGGGGCTCGCCATAGCCCGCGACATCGTGCGCACCCATGGCGGCGAGATCACCTTGCACGATTCACCGCTCGGCGGGTTGCGCGCGATCCTCCGGCTGCCGAGCTAAGCACGGCCTTCAGAACAATACGTTGGTGGCGACGTCTTCGCCGACCTTGAGCGTGTCCGTGGTGTGGATCTCCGCGATCTTGGTGTCGAGGAAATTGTTGCCGTCGGTGTCGATCCAGACATCGACCACCGCGCCGTTATCGACCAGGCCGACGCGCGCCTCGCGATCCTCGACATCGACCCCGAGCTTGTCGAAATAGAGGTTGAGGTCAAGATAGTCCTGGCCGCCGGTCTTGTCGCCGTCGAAGCCCAGGATGATGTCGAAGCCGTCCAGCTTGCTGGCATAGGAGACCACGTCGTTGCCGGCGCTGACATCGATCGTGTCGTTGCCGCCTTCGCCTCTCATCCAGTCATCGCCGTCGCCGCCGATCAGCGTGTCCGCGCCGTCGCCGCCGAACAGCCAGTCGCTGCCGCCCGCGCCGTCGATCTTGTTGGCGGCCTTGTTACCGATGATCATGTTATGCGCATCGTTGCCGGTGCCGCTGATGCCGGCATTCCCACGCAAGGTCAGGTTCTCGACATAGTCCGGCAGCGTGTAGGCGAAGGCCTCGCTCAGGACCGTGTCAAAGGTGCCGCCGGTGCTGGTCTCGACCACGACATCCTTGGAATTATTGACCATGTAGGTGTCGTTGCCGTCACCGCCGATCATCGTGTCGTAGCCGGTGCCGCCGTCGAGCGTGTTGTCCTTGGTGTTGCCGATCAGGGTGTTCGCCAGCGCGTTGCCGGTGCCAACCAGCGCGCCGCCGGTGAGCGTCAGGTTCTCGACATAGGCCGACAGGGCAAAGTCCTTGGTGCTGATCACCGTATCGGCCCCGCCGCCATCCTTCACCGACTCTGTCTCGGTGACCACATCGCCGGGATTGTCGACGTAGTAGGTGTCGTCTCCGAGGCCGCCCCACAGGGTATCGGCGCCGATGCCGCCGTCGATGACGTCTTTGCCGCCGGCACCGAAGATGTCGTCGTTGCCGGCCTTGCCCAAGATCGTGTTGTTGCCTTCATTTCCCCACAGCGCGTTCCAGCTGGCGTCGCCCGCGATCGAGAGATCGGCCGCACCGAGCAGCATCACGTCCTCGATGCCGTCGAAGGCCTTGAGGTCGAGGTTGACATCGACGGTCGCCAGGACGGCGTCACCCGCGTCGCCACCGGTCTCCACAATCACGTCGGTCAGGCTGTCGATCACGTAGACGTCGTCGCCCTTGCCGCCGGTCATCGTGTCGCTGCCGGCCCCGCCATCCAGATAGTCGTCGCCGTTGTTGCCGTTGAGCTTGTCGTTCCCGGCATAGCCCATCAGGGTGTCGTCCTGGTTGGAGCCGGTGATCGTGTCGTCGCCGTTGAAGACGGCGGCGAGGAACCCTTGCGAATCGCCCGCCAGGCGATAGGCGTTGAAGCTCGCCGCCGACAGCGAGAGGTTGGCGATCTGGAAATCGAAAGCCCCGGTGACGATGCTGGTGATGGAGGTGATCGTGCCGCCGGTGAGCGCGCCGTTGCTGTAGGTGAGGCCGACGCCCTGGACCTCGACATAGGTGCTGGGATCGAGGTTGCTGGGGCCGGTCCGCCAGTTCGTCGCATTGGCGACGAACAGGAAGTTGCCGATCAGGTCGTCGATGTCGAAGTTGTTGAAATCGACGCCGTTGTTGGGGCTGGTCGTGAAATTCGCCATGGCGGACCTCCTTTAGGAGAGTGCCGGCGTTCCACGCGCGTCAGAGCTGGTGCGGTCGAGTGAGACCGCCGCGCGCCACGCCGTCCTGAGGTCGGTCGGGAGCGCGGTCTGTCAGGTTCGTTGCTGTTCGACGGAATCGACGCAGAGAGACCCGCCTGTGCCGGTGGTCACAGTTCCGGCGAGCGGCGAAACGGCGGGAATGCCGCCTTCACTGCACGTCGATATGCGGCTAGAGCAGGAAGCCTTGCTGCAAGGCCTTGGTGAGGTCGTCGCCAAAGGCGCTGGTCTTGCGGATCAGGCAGACGCTCGGCGGCAGCACCTTCAATTGCGGATCATCGGCGTTGAGGCTGGTGATGACCGCCACCGGGATGTTGCGGGTCGCCGGGATCGCCGCGAGCGCCAGGGCGAGGTCGATGCCGGAGAGCTGCGGCATCACCGCGGAGAGGATCATCATGTCCGGCTTGGCGCGGGTGGCATAGGCCAGGGCCTTCAAGGTGTCGGGAATGGCGGTGGCGCGGTAGCCGCAGGCGCGCAGTTCGCGCTCGACGAAGGTCTGCTGCGTGCCCGGGGCCATCACCAGCACCACCTCGATGTCACGCACTTCCGGCGCCTCGTCGATCTCGACGCCGCGGCGGACCGGGAGGCCGCGCACCATCTGGCGGATGTCGCCCTCCTCGCCCTGCTTGCCGCTGAGGAGGTCCTGGATCACGTCGAGGTAATGCCCGAGATCGTCGATCGCCCGGTCGTCGAGTGTGACGATGGCGGTGAGGTAGTTCTGGGCCTGGTCGGCCACGGTCTCCAGCATGGAGAGGCCGAAATTCCGGGCCTGGCCGGCGAGGTCGAAGACGAAGCGGCGGAGATCCGGCAGGCAGTCGCCCTTGGGCAGGCGCTGGATCAGGTCGGCGGTGCGTTCCTGGGTCTCGCCGACGAACTCGGCCAGCAGCCCCGCCACCATATCCGCCGTGGCGCCCGCATAGGCGCCGCTCCCGAGTCCACGCATATCGATCCCACTTTCCGAAATTGCCGCAGCAGCCGGCAGTCTGGGCGGGGCTTCGTTAAAAAAGCTTCTACGGGGCGGTGCGTCCTTTGGTCCTAGAACAAGCGGCCGCCGACCGGCACGTTCTGGGTCGGCGCGATCAGGACCACGCCGCCATCCCCGTCCGGGAAGCCCAGAACCAGCACCTCGGAGATGAACTTGCCGATCTGCTTGGGCGGGAAATTCACCACCGCGGCGACCTGTTTTCCGACCAGCCCTTCCAGCGTGTAGTGCTTGGTGATCTGGACGGAGCTGCGCTTGACCCCGATCCCCGGGCCGAAATCGACCGAGAGCTTGAAGGCGGGCTTGCGCGCCTCGGGATAAGGCTCGGCGGAGAGGATCACGCCGACCCGGATATCGACCTTCAGGAAATCGTCGTAGGTGATCGGCGCCGTCGCGCCGCCCGCTTCCGCAGCCATGGTCCCGCTCTCTCTCGCTCGCTGTTCGGGTCGGACGTTAGAGCATAAAGAGAAGGGCGCCCACCCGTTTCCGGGGGGCGGCCTTCCATCGATCTCGGCTCTAACTGCGAGCCGGGCGAAGCGAGATTACTTCTTCGCGGTCTTGGCGAAGGCGGTCTTCACTTCGTCGAAGCTGTCGGCGACGCGCTTCGAGACGACGTTGATCGCCTGGGTGTTGGACTTGGTCAGGGTCTCGTTCATCTCGCGCAGGGTCGAAACGGCCTGCTCGAAAGCCGACTTCGCGACTTCAGCCTGCTTCACCAGCTTCTCTTCGACGCTGGCCGGAGCCGAAAGCTCCTTGGCGATGCTGGAGAACTGCTCGACGGCTTCGCGGGCGAGCTCGGCCTGGCGGGCGGCAACGGCCTTCACGCCGTCGAACGCGAGCTGGTTGGCGCTCTGGAACGCCTCGAAGTTCTTGCGCTGCGAAGCGAAGACGCTCTCGAGGTCAACGCTCGGGGCCTTGCCGTTGGCGAACGACTTCGAGAAGTCGCTGACCCAGCGGTTGAAGTCGGTCTGGAACTGACCGAAATCCGGAACCTTGAAATAGTCCGGCTTGAAGAAGTCGTTGGTCTCGGCGGTGTTGGTCTTGGCCATGGGGGCTTTCCTCCTGGGGGATTTCATCTGCTCGTGCCTTCATTGTGCAGTGCACAATTACAAGGAAGATGGTGCAATGCAGCAGGAAAATCAAGGGCTTTGTTGCGACGCAACAGGCTCGAAATATTACCATTATTTATCTGACACTTAGATGAAGTTCGCGAGTCACTTCCCGGGCGCCGGCGGGGCCGGATCTAGGCCCGGCGGGTCACTAACCGGAAGAGGATGAGGCTGAGAAAGAGGACCATCATTAGTAATACAAATGAGGCGGCCGCCCCGTCGTGGAGGCTCAAGCCCAGGAACGCCTGGCGATAGGTGTAGATACTCAAGAGATCGGTGCCCATGTCCGGCCCGCCCCGGGTCAGCACATAGACGAGGTCGTAGGCGCGGGTCACGTTGATCAGCTGGATGACGATCGCGATCCCGACCACCGGCCGCAGCAGCGGCAGGGTCAGGTACCAGAATTGCTGCCAGCGCCCCGCCCCATCCATCTCGGCCGCCTCGTAGGGGCGGCGCGGCAGCGCGGCGAGGCCGGCCGAAAGGATCAGCACCACGAAGGCGACCTGCTGCCAGAGCTCGACGAAGACCAGGGTCCAGAGCGCGAGGTCGGGATCGCCCAGCCAATCCGGCACCGGTAGCCCGGCCAGGCCGATCAGCTGGTTGATCACGCCGCGACCGGGCGCGAGCAGGATATGCCAGATCAGCCCGGCGCTGACCGGCGCCAGGGCCACCGGCACGGTGAGGATCGCGAAGTAGATCGCCTTCAGCCGCACCACCCGGGTTAGCAGCACGGCGATCAGCAGGCCGAGGCCGAAGGCGCCGGTCACGGTCGCGACGGTGTATTCGAAGGAGACCGCCAGCGAGTGCCAGAAATAGGGATCGACCAGCAGGGTCTCGAAATTCGCCAGGCCGACGAAGGGTTCGAGCACCGGGTTGAGCAGGTTGAACGAGGAAAGGCTGAGCAGCACCGCATAGACCAGCGGCAGGCCGAGGACCAGGGCGATCATCGAGAGCCCGGGCGCCGCGAATTTCCACCCGGTCGCCCGCCAGCGGTTGCGCGGCCGCCGTCGCTTCGCCGGCTTCGCATTGGCTGCGGCGGCCGTCACCGGATCGCTCCGAAGGTGCGGCCGTGGAGCAGGTGGTGGCGCAACAGCGCCAGGACCCCGAGCATCGGCAGCACGCCGAGCACGATGCCGGCGGAGAGTTCCGCGACCGGCACCTCGGCGCGGGACTGCAGGTTGGTGAGCGCGACCGGGATGGTCTCGCTCTCGCCGTCGGTCAGCACCAGCGCGAACAGGAACTCGTTCCAGGCCAGGATGAAACCCGACAGCGCCGCGACGGCGAGGCCGGGCCGCGCGACCGGCAAGGCGATCCGCCAGAAGGCACCCCAGGCGGTGGCGCCGTCGGACATCGCCGCCCATTCGAGCTCGGCCGGCACGCGCTCGAAGAAGCCGATCAGGACCCAGGTGAGGAACGGCAGGTTGACCGCGGCATAGGCGAGCACCAGCCCGCCCATCGGGTCGGTGAAGCCGGCGACCATGAACAGCGCGACCACCGGCAGCACCATGGCAATCGGCGGCAGCAGTTGGAGCAGCAGCAGCAGAAACCGCCCGGCCTGCCCGCTGCTGCGGTAGCGCGCCAGCGCATAGCCGAGCGTCGCGGCGAAGGGCAAGGCCAGCAGGGTCGAGAGCGAAGCCGCCGCCAGGCTGTTGGCGGCGGCGCGCCAGAAGCGATCCTCCACCAGCAGCTTCACATAATTCTCGAGCGTGACGGCGGTGGGCAGATCGAGGCTGTTGCTCTGCGTCTCGGGGAGGAAGCTCAGGTGCAAGACCCAGAGGAGCGGCAGCGCGATCCAGAGCGCGCAGACCGCCAGCACCGCATGGGCGATGAGATTGCCGCGCCGCCTCATGCCGCGCTCTCCAGGTCGAGCCGCGGATAAAGCGTCTTCAGCCGCGCATAGACCTCGCGGTGATTCGCATAGGCGCGGTCATAGACCGCCTGGCGCGCCGGGTCCGGCCGGAACTCTCGGCCGGTGGCGACATAGCGACTGACCCCGGCGAGATCCGCGAAGGCGCCGATGCCATGGCCCGCGACGTAAGCGGCGCCCAGGCAGGAGCCCGGATGGCGGTCGATCCGGGTCACCGGAACCGCCAGCACGTTCGCGGCGATCTGCAGCCAGAGATCACTGGCCGCGCCGCCGTCGCAGGCGAAGACGCGGTTCACGGCGAGGCCCAGCTCCGAGAACACCTCGACATGATGCCGGAAGCCGAAGACGACGCCTTCCAGCGCCGCGCGCCAGAGATGCGCCAGGGTGTGATGCAAGCCGAGGCCGACGATCGTGCCGCGGGCGTGCGGATCGTGCAGCGGCGTCTTCTCGCCGAGGAAATAGGGCAGCAGCACGATGCCGTCGGCGCCGGCCGGCACGCCGGCCGCAAGACGATCGAGCGCGGCATGGGTCTCGCCGCCGGCGAACTCGCGGAGGATCCAGTTCAAGAGACTGCCGCTGGTCGCGGTGCAACCGTTGACGAAATACCGGTTGGGCAGGATGTGGTGGTCGATGAACAGCCGGGGATCGGTCGCCGGCCTGGCGGTCGAGAGCAGGATGTCGCCGGCGCCGCCGAACTTCAGCACCAGGTCGCCGTCCTGCGAAGCGCCCGCCACATAGGCCGAGGCCACGTGGTCGGCACAGCCGGCGATGACCAGCGTGCCCGCTTTCAACCCGGTCGCCTGCGCCGCTTCTGTTGTCACGGCGCCGATGATCTCGGTCGCGCGGCGGATCGGCGGGAGAACATCCGCGGCGATGCCCGCTTCCACCACCATCTCCGGCGCAAAGTGCCCGCCCGCGAGATCCATCAGCCCGGATTCCAGCGCCCAGTTCTGCTCGATCGACCGGGCGTCAGTCAGGCGATGGGCGATGTAGTCATAGGAGCCGAACACCGTCGCGATCCGGCAGAACATCTCCGGCTCATGGCGCTCGAGCCAGCGCAGTTTTGGCGCCACGACCTGCTGGTTGATGCTGCCGCCGGTCAGCCGGAAGAAGCGGTCCGCATCGAAGCGAGCCTGCATCGCCGCGATCTCGGCGGTGGCGCGGGCGTCGTTCTGCTGGATGCTCGGCCGCAGCAGCTTGCCGTCCCGATCCAGCAGGACCAGCGCCGGCACCATGCCGGTGACGCCGACCGCCGCGATCCGGTCGGCGGAAATGCCGGCGGTCTTCAGCAATTCGCCGATCACGGCGCAACAATTCGACCACCAGAGCGCCGGATCCTCCTCGGCCCAGCCGGCATGAAGCGACTGGAGCGCGCTCGGCCGCGCCGCGGTCGCCAGGGTCCCGCCTTCGGCATCGATCAGGATGCCGATGGTCGAGGTGGTGCCGATGTCGAGGCCGAGAAAGATCACCGCAGCTTTCGCACCTTGTCCATGAACCGCTTCACCCGGTCGCCATCGACCGCCTTCCAGGTGTCGCCGCCCTGCTTGAAATGCGTGCCGATGACGACGCCGTCGGCAATCGCGAGGATCGACTGCACGTTGTCGATGTTGACGCCGGTATTGGCGAAGACTGGGGTCTCGGGCAGCACGTCCTTCACCGCCTTCAAGTCGCTGGTCTCGACCGCTTCGCCGGTCATCACCCCGGAGACCAGCACCACGTCGGCCAGCGAAGCGAAGACCGCGCTCTTGGCGCGCTGGGCAATGGTGCGACTGCCGACCGGCGAGGCGAACTCGGCGTTGATGTTGTACATGAGCTTGATGTCGTCGCGGCCGAGATTGTGCCGCAGCCGCACCGCGCCGGCGCAATCCGGCGCCCAGAGGCCCATGTCGGAATCATAGACCCCGGTCATGATCTCGCGCCCGAACCTGGCGCCGGTCGCGACCGCGAGTCCGACCGTCGCCACGGGATCCCAGAGATAGTTGACGCCGAACGGCACCTTGATCTCGGGTTTCAGCGCCATCACCGCCGCGGCATAGGCGGCGAGCGATTCCGGCGTGGCCTTGAGGATATAGGGCCGGTCGCCCTCGTTGCCGAACATCACCGCGTCGACCCCGCCGGCCTGCAGGGCGACGATGTCCTTGGATGCGGATTCGATGATCCAGTTCATGCCGCGCTTGGCGTCATAGAGCGGCGATCCCGGCAGCGGCGGGAAATGCACCATGGCGATGATCGGCTTCACGCTGCCGAAGGTCTCACCAAGATTCAGACTGGTCATTGAATACTCCTGAACACTCAGATATCCCGCGGCACGGCCATGGTGGTGCGCGGGTCGAAGAGATGCATTTCGGCGAGATCGAGGTAGAGGCGCTGCATGCTGCCGATCGGCGCGCGGTAATGGCGGCCGAGCCGCGCGGCGAAATCGAAGCCTGCGAGGCCCGGGATTGCCGCGATCAGCACCGTCTCGGCGCCGCGGGTCTCCAGCGCCACCACCTCGACGTCGATCGCCTGCCAGCCGGGATCGCTGGGCTCGGCATGCACGTCCTCGGGCCGCAGACCGAAGATCGCCTCCTGCGCATTATAGGTGCGATAGGCGGGCGTGTAGGGTGTCGGCACCCGCAGGCGCACATGGCCGGTTTCGATGAACAGCGCGCCGTCCTCGCGCTTGGTGCCGTCGGCGGTCATCACATGGCAGGGCACCAGGTTCATCGCCGGATGCGCCAGCGCCCCGGCGACGAAGACATTGACCGGGTTGCGGTAGAGCTCCAGCGGCATGCCCACCTGCTCGACCCGGCCCTTGCGCATCATGCAGATCCGCTCGCCCAGGGTCATGGCCGCGACCTGGTCATGGGTCGCATAGACCATGGTGCGCCCGAGGCTGCGATGCAGCTTCACCAGCTCGAGGCGCATCTCGTTGCGGAGCTGCGCATCGAGATTGGCCAGCGGCTCGTCGAACAGGTAGGCGACCGGATCGCGCACCAGCGCCCGGCCCAGGGCGACGCGCTGCTGTTCGCCGCCGGTCAGCGCCGAGGGCCGGCGGCCAAGATGCTGGTCGAGGTCGAGCATCCCAGCGATCCGGCGCACCCGCTGCTCGATCTCCGCGCGCGGCGCCTTGTGCATCCTCAGGCCGAAGGCAAGGTTCTCCCCGACCGAGAGATGCGGATAGAGCGCGTAGGACTGGAACACGATCGCGAGGTTGCGGTCCTTGGGCGCCACGTCGTTGACCATCTGGTCGCCGATGAAGACCTCGCCGGCGCTCGGACTCTCCAGCCCCGCGATCAGCCGCAGCAAGGTCGACTTGCCGGCGCCGGACGGCCCAAGCAGGACCATGAGCTCGCCGTCATCGACCTGCAGCGTCACATCCGCGAGCGCAGCGACCTTGCCGTAGTTCTTGGAGACATCCTGAAGCGCAATCGACGCCAACGGCTTAATTCCACTGCCGAATCACTGAGTTTCTTCGGCAATATCATCGCATCGCACCCCAGCGTGTGCAATAAAACGCCGCGCCGAAGGATTCGGAGCGGCGTTGCATTCATTCCGCATTCAGCGCCATGCAGCGCGCCGCCGGCTTTCGTAGCAGCCGCCGCATTCCTTGGCCGCCTGCTCGAGGAAGGCGGCAGCCTTGAACAACTCGTGCTTCTCCACGGCCTGCCGTGCAAAGCGGTCGAGCATCTCCAGGCGAAAGGCCTTCTGGGCGACGCCGATCTCGGCAAGCTCGGCCAGGAATTTCGCCCGCGTCGCCGCGTGCAGGTCGATCCAGCGTTGCGCGGGCGGCTTGCAGCCGGCCGGATCATATTTGTAAATCAGCTGGCGGCTGACCTCGATGCCGAAGGTGTCGCGCACGGCCGCGGCCACCCGGGACGGCGTGTCGAAGCAGGCCAAGGCGCGCACGATGAACTCCCGGATCTCATCGGTAAGGCGGAATGTCGACCTTGGACCGGTCGGGGTTGGTGCATCCGGTAAACCTCCGGTCGGGGTTGGTGCATCCGGTAAACCTCCGGTCGGGGTTGGCGCGTTCGGTAAACCTCCTGTGGGGGTTGGTGCGTTCGGTAAACCTCCTGTGGGGGTTGGTGCGTTCGGTAAACCTCCTGTGGGGGTTGGCACGTTTGGTAAACCTCCCGTGGGGGTTGGTGCTTCGGTCGAGGTGGGCGGCATGGCGACCTCTCAGGCAAAAAGATTCGGGCGTGGCGATGCGCGCGGCATCCGTCGCTCTTCGGTATTGCTGATCGGGAATGCGGCACCTCAGTGCCGTCGTTAATGCCCCGCTCGCGCGGCGGGATCGCAGCCGGCGCATCTCGCCACTGCAAGACGCAGTATAGTTCTCTTTTTGTTCCAATGCAAGGCTAGACGCGCGTCGGGAGGCCGGAATGCGTCAGAAAGAGGATGCCACGCCCATGCCGCGCGGCGTTACGACAGCCCCTTCGCCTGCTTGATCGCGGCCTGCACGCCGTCGATGAAGCCGAACAGGTATTCGCTGGTCAGCATGCGGCCATCGGCCTCGAAGCCGTCGAGAATGTCGTCTTCCACCAGAATGCCCTCGGGGTCGATGCAGCGTTTGTAGAGCGCCAGCAATTCGTCGAAGGAGGTTCCGGCGTCGTAGGTGAAGGTCTCGACGTTCTCCACCGCCCCCTCGTCATCCGAGGCTTCAGCCCAGGCGCGGCCGGCATTGAAGCCAAGGGGATATTCTTCATCTGAATCCGCCGTCATGGGTGGTCCTTCGTTCTTTTCATGACGCTCATCCTCGATCGTGCCGCATGTCACCGGCACTCAATAGGCGCTGTCCAGGTTCCTGTAGTAAATGCCTGCCAGCACCATGTTCACCACGGAACCGTTATCGGACAGCGGCAGCAGAAGTTTCTGCTCGCGCAGAAAGCGCCCTTCGCTGTTACGGAACTGGGTCTCGAAATAGGCCGGCTGTGCCGTGTCGAGCACCGGCTTGTATTGCATGGCGATCAAATTGCGTTCTTCGTCGGAAGTCAGGACCTCCGAGCCTTTCCCGGTGCGGTCTTTTCCGCCGTGACCAATGAGGTTTGAGCCGTCAAGCCGAACGCGATAGTGCTCGATCCCGCCGAAGAACTCCGCCAGGAGAAGATTGCCGAGCCATTCTCGCATCTCCAGCGGTTCGATGTCGGCACGCGACGGCAGCGGCCGTCCGGCGCATTTGCCGATCCAGTAGTCAAACAGCCGTGCCAGGCGAGGATTGTAAGATTCCAGGCTCCCGGGCGGCGGCGGCAACAGCTTTACTTCGATCTTGGCCATTTCCTGAGCCTATACGACGGGGCTTGCTGCACTGGCAAATCCGAGGGCTGCAACGCCGGCGCTAGGGCTTCGCGCGCAGGCGGCGCAAACCTGCCTTCAGGCTCCGCCAGAGCGGGGAGAGGAAGCGGCCCATGACCGGGATCGCGAGCAGGCCGATGCAGAGGCCGACGACGCCGGCGCCGGCGGCCTGGACCAGCCAGGCGAGGAACGCGCCGACGGCAGGGACCGCCTGTTCCGCGGCGGCGCCGGCATCGTGCAGCAGTTGGCTGGGCCAGGCCCAGCCATAGCTCTCAAGGCCGTGCAGCAGGATCCCGCCGCCGACCCAGATCATCGCCGCGGTGCCGAGGATGCCGAGCAGGCGCAGGAAATGCGGCATGAACCGGACCAGGGCGCGACCGAACACGCGCACCGGTGCGCCGAGCGGGCCGCGGACCTGCGCCAGCGCGAGGCCGACGTCGTCGGCCTTCACGATGATGGCGACCACGCCGTAGACCGCGACCGTGATCGCGACGCCGACGACGGCCAGCACCGTCGCCTGCGTCCAGAACCCGGCGTCCGGAACGGCGCCCAGCGTGATGGTCATGATTTCGGCCGAGAGGATGAAGTCGGTCTTGATGGCGCTCGCGACCTTCTGGTCCTCGAAGGATTGCGCGTCGTCCGCGATCGACTCCAGGGCGGCCTCGTGCTCGTGGGCGGCGTGCGGGAACAGGGATTCATAGACCTTCTCCGCCCCTTCGTAGCAGAGGTAGAGCGCGCCCAGCATCAGCAGGGGCATGATGGCCTGCGGGAGGAGCAAGGTCAGCGCAAGTGCTGCCGGCAGCAGGAACAGCAGCTTGTTCTTGAGCGAACCGAGCGCGATCTTGCCGACGACGGGCAGCTCGCGCGAAGCGGCGAAATTCGTCAGATAGCGCGGCGTGACCGCGGTGTCGTCGATCACGACGCCCGCCGCCTTGGTTCCCGCCTTGGCCGCCTGTCCGGCGATGTCGTCCAGCGACGCCGCCGCGGCCTTGGCGATGCTGGCCACGTCGTCGAGAAGGGCAATCAGACCGATGCTCAAGAAAGATGCTCCTGTTGGCGGTGGAATCCGAGCGTCCCACCTTGTCCGCCCAGCTTAGTCAAGGTGCGGAGGCTTTGCCACGACAGGAGGTGTGCCCGGGATGCCCGGCGGCGCTAGCTGCGGCGATCGCCCTTGCCGCTCGGAGCGTTCATTTCATTATTCGGGTCGTCGGCCTGGGCGTCGCCTTGACCATTGCCGACGGGATTGCGGGCGGCGTCCACGTCGCGCGCGGCCTGCGCCCGATGCGCCCGGTCTTGCCCCTCGGGCTTGCCGGCCCCGTCCCGAACCTTGGTCGCGCGCCGGCGGAGTTCTTCTTCCCGGTTCCGGTCCATCTCTGACCTCGTCAGCAACCCAGTGACGAGGGATCAACGACGACCGGCGAAGACCGTTCCGACGTGGAGCAACGCGCGAGGTCGTTGCTAAGCCGCCGCGGGGTCGCCCTTGTGCCGGCGATGGAGCATGCCGGAGAGCCGCTCGGCCTGGCCGAGGCGCTTGTCGATTTCGGCCATGGTCTTGGCGAGATCGTCGCTCTCGTCCTGGGCGAAGGCGCGCAGGCCCGCGAGGTAGATCGCAAGCAGGCCTTTCAGCCGCAAGGCGCCCTTCAAGCCGCTGGCGCTGATCCCCGCGGCTTCCAGGGTGAGCGCCAGCGAGCGCCGGAGCTGGCAGAGCAAGGCGGCGAAGCTGTCGGGCGTCGCCGGCAACTGCCGCATCAGGCGGCGATAGGCTTCGCGGTCGCCTTTCAGGATGTCGAAGCGCCGCATGATGATGTCGAACAGCCGGTCCTTCGCCGTGCCTTCCAGCGGATCGCCGCCGAGGCTGGTCAGGATCCGCTCGTCGATCGCGCGGCTGAGGCCGAGCAGGATCGCGGTCTTGCTGGGATAGACCCGGTGCGCCTCGGCAATCGGCACGCCGGCTTGATCGGCGATCTCGGCGAAGGAGAGGTCGATCCAGCCCTGGGTCTCGACCAGCTTCAGCAGCGCCCGCCGCAAGGCGGCGGCGGAGTCGCCGCCCCCGGCGCGCGCGGGTTTCGGGGCGGTCTTCCGCGCCGCTTTCTTCGCTCCAGCCCGTTTCGCCATGTCCGAGCCTCCCAAGCGTGAATCGATTGTGGTTGAAGAAACTATGGCCCCGCGCCTGTTCTGCATCAAGGCCGGGGGAGGCTTATCAGGCCTTCAAGGCGAGAATTTGACCCTGCGTGACCCGCTGCAGGTCATGCGGTGTCAGCCTAAAGACGGAATGCGGCGAACCAGCGGCGGCCCAGATCTCCGACAAGGCCATCAGTTCTTCGTCGATGAAGGTCTTGAGCTTGATGCCGTGCCCCACCGGCGAGACGCCGCCGATGGCAAAGCCGGTCTCCGCCCGCACGAATTCGGCGTCGGCCTTGCCGATCGATTCGTTGAGTGCGGCCGCGAGCTTCTTCTCATCGACGCGGTTGGCGCCGCTGGCCATCACCAGGATGGCGCGGCCGGAGGGCTTGGCGCGGAACACCAGCGACTTCGCGATCTGCGCGACCGAGCAGCCGATCGCCGCCGCGGCGTCGGCAGACGTGCGGGTCGAGGCGGAGAATTCCTTGATCTCGGTGGCGAGACCCAGCTCGGCCAGCGCCTGGCGGACGCGATCGACGCTGTCCATCGGCCGCCGGCTACTGCGCCAGTTCGCGGGAGCGCCGGGTCGCCGCGGCGATCGCCTTGGTCATCAGCGGCTGCATGCCGTCCGGCGCCATCAGCACGTTCAAGGCTTCGAGCGTCGTGCCCTTGGGGCTGGTCACGTTGATGCGGAGCTGTGCCGCGCTCTCGTCCGAGAGCCGCGCCAGCTCGCCCGAGCCGGAGACGGTCTCGCGGGCAAGCCGCATCGCCATCTCGGCCGGGAGTCCGGCGGCGCGCCCGGCTTCGGCGAGACATTCGATCAAGAGGAAGGTATAGGCCGGCCCGCCGCCCGAAAGCGCGGTCACCGCGTTCAACAGGTCCTCGGCGTCGACCCATTCCACGGTGCCGACGGCTTGCAGCAATTCGCCGCAGAGCGCCAGCCGCTCGGCGCGGACGGAGGTGTCGCGGTAGATCACGCTGACGCCGCGCCCGACCGCCGCCGGGGTGTTCGGCATCGAGCGCACGATCTCCGCATCCGCGCCGAGCCGGTCCTTGAAATAGGCGAGGGTCTTGCCGGCCGCAATCGACAGGAAGGTGGCGTCCGGCCCGACATATTTGCGGTAGTCGGGCAAGGCGTCGTCCATGAATTGCGGCTTCACCGCCAGCAGCAACAGCGCCGGCTTCAGGCCGGCCGGCAGGTCGGCGGCCTTGGTGAGGATGGTGACGCCTTTTGCCTGGACGTCGTCGAGGCCGACCGGGGCGATGTCGATCGCCGTCACCAGCTTCGGGTCGGCGCCACGCGCCAGCCAGCCGCGCAACAGGGCGCCGCCCATCTTGCCGCAACCGACCAGGACCAGCGGTCCCGGCAAGCCCAATGGTTTACCGCGGTCTTGCCGCTGAGCATCAATCATGCAGAGAAGCTATCAGGCTTCGCCGACAGTCTCCAGCATCGCCGCCTGCATCGCCTCTTCCGGGCGCTTGCCACCCCAGATCACGAACTGGAAGGCCGGATAGTAGCGCTCGCACTCGCAGAGCGCCGCTTCCATCAGGTCCTCGAGCTGCTCGACCGCGACGCCGCCGGTCCCGCGCAGCAGGATGGTGTGGCGGAACATCGGCGCGCTCTCTTCCGAGCAGAGATCGAAATGGCCGAGCCAGAGCCGCTCGTTGATCATCGAGAGCAGCTCGGCGGCTTCGCGTTTCTTGTTGGCCGGGACTTTGAGGTCGAACAGGCTGGAGAAATACATGGCGCCGAGATCGGCTTGCCAGACGAAGAACATCCGGTATTCGCACCATTGACCGGCGATCTCGACGATCATCTCCTCGTCATTCGAGCGGTCGTAACGCCATTCATTGGCGCTGACGAGTTCTTCCATGACGTCGAGGGGATTGGATGTCGGGATCGGGGTCGACTCGGTTCGGAGCGTGGCAGTCATCTAAGCGCCCTCCATGCGTCGGCCACCAGGGAATCGGCGCTGGTGGGGCGCTCGACCCCAGGATTTGATGGTAATTTTGTGACTTCCCACCACATTTAGAGTCGCAAATAAAAGACTCCCACGCAAGAGTCCTTTTAAGACACTTTAACAAAATCCAGATTTGGCGCGGGTTTTAGACGTTACGACGCCGCGCTCATGTGACGCTTCGGGTGCGTCGACTCCAATGATTCTGTTTTGTTCCCGTCGACTCCTGGGGTCGACGCGGCGTCGACTCCTACTGGAGCATCGAGCGGATGAACTGCGAGAACAGCTCCTGCTGGCTGGAAATGCCGAGCTTGGCATAGATGCTCTTGCGGTGATTCTTCACCGTGCCCTCGGCGATTTCCAGGCTGCGGGCGATCGAATGGGCCGAATGGCCGCGCAGGATCAACTGCACCACCATCTGCTCCCGGGGCGAGAGCAGGTCCTGGCCGAAACGCTCGAAGGCGAGTTCCATCAGTTGACCCCGCGTCGACCAGGCCGGCGCCCTGCCCGCCTCCGGCCGGTGGCGGAGATGCCGCCAATGCCGGGTCATCGCCGCCCGGACCACCGGCTCCACCATCTTCAGGACCGCGATCTCGGCGTCGCTGAACGGCCGGTTGCCGTTGCTGCGCATCAAGGAATAGGTCGCCATGAAGCCGTCCGGGAGCGGGGCCATGAAGCCGATCTCCTCGGCCAGCGACCCGGATTCCATCGAGATGCAGGGATGCACCTCCCAGGAATTGAAGTATTCGCCCTCGAAGAAATGGTCGGGGGCGAGGTCGCGCATCCGGTAGAGGCCGGGCGGCACCCTTCTCACGCAGGCGGTGAAGAAAGGGTCCAGGAGATAGGCGCCCTTGAGGTAAGCGTCGAGCGCCGCCCCCGGCGCGTGGCCGCGGAATCCGTCATGGAGATAGAGCGGCTCGGCCTCGTCCGGATAGGCGAACACGACGGAGATGTCGTAGGGCACTAGGCGCTCGAGGCTGCGGTCGAGGATTTCGGGGAGCTTCGGGTCGTCGATCGCATCGATGATCGCCGCGGCATGGCTCTGCCAGCCGGCGACCCGTTCCGAAAGCGCGGCGGGATCGACGATCCCGGCGAGAGCAGCAGCCGTCATTGCCTCTCCCCGTCAGGGCTTCGCGGTAGCCCCTTTGGGATATTGCCAGTCAGTGACACCCACCGCAACGTCGCACCAGAGGCGGATTCACGCAGATTCGCCCGGGCGACAGAGGGGGCATTGCAATGACGACACAACCGACCGGCGGCGCCGGCTATTCCGACAGCGATAAGCGGGAGGACGTGAAGGTCCTCCACTCCATGGGTTATGCACAGGAGCTGGAACGCCGCATGAGTCGGTTTTCCAACTTCGCGATCAGCTTCTCGATCATCTGCATCCTGTCGGGCGGCATCAATTCCTTGGGCCAGGGCCTGTCGGGCGTCGGCGGCGCCTCGATCGGCATCGGCTGGCCCCTGGGCACCTTCATCTCCGGCGTCTTCGCGGTCGCCCTGGCGCAGATCTCCTCGGCCTACCCGACCGCCGGCGGCCTCTATCACTGGGGCTCGATCCTCGGTAACCGCGGCTCCGGCTGGCTCACCGCCTGGCTAAATCTCCTGGGTCTGGTCACCGTGCTCGGCGCGATCAATGTCGGCACCTGGACCTTCTTCTACGGCGCCTTCGGCGAGATGCTCGGCCTCTCGATGACCTATACCGAGCAGCTGACCTTCATGATCGTGATCACGGCGAGCCAGGCGCTGATCAACCATCTCGGCATCCGGCTGACCAGCATCCTTACCGATTTCAGCGGATACCTGATCTTCTTCGGCTCGATCGCGCTGGCGGTGGCTTTGTTCGCCTTCGCGCCGAGCTACGACTTCAGCCGGCTCTGGACCTTCAGCAACTACAGCGGCGATGCCGGCGGCGGGGTCTGGCCGCAGATGGACAGCACCGGCTTCCTGTTCCTGCTGGGCCTGCTGCTGCCGATCTACACCATCACCGGCTATGACGCCTCGGCCCATACCTCGGAAGAGACGGTGAAGGCCGCGCATAACGTGCCGAAGGCGATGGTCGGCTCGGTCTGGTGGTCCGGCGTGTTCGGCTGGCTGTTCCTGATCGCGGTGGTGATCGCCATCCCGAACATGGACGAGGCCGCGGGCCAGGGCTGGAACGTGTTCTTCTGGACCATGGGAGTCACGTTGCCGGCGGGGCTGAAGCTGGCGCTCTACGTCGTCATCCTGGTGGCGCAGTATCTCTGCGGGCTGGCGACCGTCACCTCGGTCTCGCGGATGATCTTCGCCTTCGCCCGCGACGGCGGCTTGCCGGGGTCCGGCTACCTGAAGACGGTGAGCCCGAAATACCGCACGCCGGTGGCGGCGATCTGGACCGGCGCGACGCTCGCCGTGGTGTTCACCGCCTACACATCGCTCTACACCACGATCGTCTCGGTGACGGTGATCTTCCTGTTCCTCTCCTTCACCGTGCCGATCACGCTCGGCCTGATCGCCTACAAGAAGACCTGGACCCAGATGGGACCCTGGGACATCGGCAACTGGTACCGCGTCTTCGCCGTGCTCTCGATCATCTCGATGGTGCTGATCTTCATCGCCGGCATCCAGCCGCCGAACGACAAGGCGCTCTGGATCACCATCGGCTTCCTGGTGCTGACCGGGGCGGTCTGGTTCCTGTTCGAGCGCAACCGCTTCAAAGGCCCGCCGATCGGCGAGGAGATCGCCAAGCGCGAGGCGGCGATCCGTGCCGCCGAGAGCGCGGTCGGCGAAACCACCAAGGTCTGACCTTCACTGCGGCTCCGCCGGCCGGCACCCCTTCGCCGGCCGGCGGATTTTTCCTCTCAGCACCGGAGACACAACATGAGCGGCAAGCGGCTGGCCGGACGAAGCACCTTGATCTCAGGCGGCGCCAGCGGCTGCGGCGCGGCCGCGGCGCGGCTGTTCGCGGCCGAGGGCGCCAAGGTCGCGATCGTCGATCGCCAGGCCGAGCTCGGCGAGAAGCTGGCCGCCGAGATCCGCGCCGGCGGCGGCGCGGCGGTCTTCGCCGAGGCCGATGTGAGCAAAGCCGATGCGGTCAAGGCCGCAGTCGCCAAAGCGACGGATGCCTTCGGCCCGCCCACGGCGCTGTTCAACCATGCGGGCTCGATCGTGGTGAAGCCGTTCCTCGAGACCACCGAGGCGGAATACGACTGGCTGATGAACGTGAACGTGCGCTCGATGTTCCTGATGACCCAGGCGGTGCTGCCGGGGATGCTGGCCGCCGGCAAGGGCGCCATCGTCTGCACCTCGTCGATCTCCGCCGTGGCGGCGACGCCGATGGAGGTGCTCTACGACACCACCAAGGGTGCCGCGCATATGTTCGCCCGCGCGATCGCGGTCGAGTATCGCGACCAGGGCATCCGCTGCAACGCGGTCTGCCCCGGCTTCATCAAGACGCCGCATGGGCTGCGCGAGGTCGAGGCGCTCACCAAATACGGCGTCGATGCCTCGGAGGCGGCATTGAAGGCGCAGCAGGGCCGGATGTGCGAGCCGGAGGAAGTGGCCAGCGCCGCGCTGTTCCTGCTCAGCGACGAGGCGAGCTTCGTCAACGGCGCCCAGCTCTTCGTCGATAACGGCTTCACCGCGGTCTAGGCGAAGGGATCTAGGCGACCTGCCGGCGCGGCAGCTTGAAGACGCGGCGCGCCTCGGCCGAGGCGAGTTCTTCGGCTGCGTAGAAGGGCGCGAGGCTGTTCTTCTGGAAGAGATCGGGATTGGCGGCGGCGAAGGCGGCCCAGCCGCGATCGCCGCCGAGGGCGATCCGCTCGTTGATCAGCACCAGGAAGGCGACGGTGATGGTCTCGTGGTAGAGGCCGTTCTTGTCATGGACCGCGGCAAAGGCGCGGAGGTCCTTGCCGAACCGCTCGATCGCCAGGCCCAGCCCGTGCCGCGTGACATAGAGATAGCCGGCGCGGACATGGGCCCGGTGATCGAAGTCGGAAAGCGGCAGCGCGCCGGTGCGTAAGGCTTCGAGGAATTCTTCATCGTCGAGGATTCTATCGGGCATCGCCGGTCTCCTTGAGCGTGTGGCTGTCCGCGGCGGTGAGGCTGAGGCCGTAGATCCGCTTCAGCTCCTTGATCTGCTTCAGGGTCTCCTTCTCGAACGGCGCCTTGCCGTCGAGGGCATGCAGGCAGATGCCTTCGAGGAGATCGCCCAAGGAAATGTCCTTAAGCTCCGCCAGGGCCTTCAGCACCTTCAGCAGCCGCTTCTCGATCCTGACTCCGGTCTGAACCCGCTCGATATCCATGTTTGCCATCCGCTATCTTGGTACATATGTACCACATGGGGTGCGAGAATGCAACCGGGCGAACACGGCCCGAGAACCGCGGGTCAAGCCCCCTGATGACGACTTAAGGCAGGCTCAGTCCGGCTTGGCGAGGTCGTCCTGCGACGCTGTGACGCCGGGGGCGGGTTCCGCCGGAGCGGCGGGCGCGGCGGCGATGCCAAGCCGGCTTTCGATCTCCTGGAGGCGGCGCTCCAGCTTGATCTGCTGCTCGCGGGCGGCCTGGGCCACGGATTTCATGGTCTCGAACTCTTCGCGGCTGACCAGGTTCATCCGGCCGAGCAACCGCTCCAGCTGCTGCTGCACCCGCATTTCGATTTCATGACGCAGGCCCGCCAGCGAACCCAGCGCGCCACTCGCCGCCTTCGCCATGTCGTCCAGCAATCGATTGTCGGTCTGCATTGTCAGTCTCTCCCAAGAGAACGAAAGCGAGCCAAACTTGCTCCGGTTCCTTCTGCCCGATATAACGCGTACGAAGAGATTAGCCAACCCGGCCGCCGCGGTCACCCAACGTGAGATCGAAGCGCAGATGAACTTTCCGAATTTCGATCCGGTCGCCATCGCGATCGGCCCGCTGGAAATCCGCTGGTACGCCCTCGCCTATATCACCGGCATCGTGCTGGCCTGGCGCTACGTGCTCTGGCTGGCGTCGAAGCCGCCGCGCCTCTTGAGCCGCGACAACTGCGACGACCTGGTCACCTGGTGCACCATCGGCATCATTCTCGGAGGGCGGCTCGGCCAGGTTTTCCTCTGGCAGCCGGACTACTACCTCGCGAACCCGATCGAGATCTTCAAGATCTGGAAAGGCGGCATGGCCTTCCACGGCGGGTTGATCGGCGTGATCCTCGCCCTGTTCCTCTATGCCCGCGCCAAGAAAATCCCGTTCTTCGCGGTCGCCGACCCGATCGCCGCGGCGACGCCGATCGGACTCTTCCTCGGCCGCATCGCCAACTTCATCAACGGCGAGCTCTGGGGCCGCACCACCGACGTGCCCTGGGGCGTCATCTTCCCCGGCGGCGGCGACCAGCCCCGGCACCCGAGCCAGCTCTATGAAGCCGCCATGGAAGGCCTCATCCTCTTCATCGTGATGTTCCTGCTGGCGCGGCGCGAGAGCGTGCGCAGCAAGATCGGCACCCTCTCCGGCGCTTTCCTGATCGGCTACTCGATCGCGCGGATCGTCGGCGAGCAGTTCCGCGAGCCGGAAGTGGCGCTCTCCACCGCGATCACCTGGGGCCAGTGGCTGAGCCTGCCGATGTTCCTCTATGGCGTCTATCTGGTCTGGCGCGCGAAGCCGGTTCCGCCGCGCCCCGCCGCCAGCCCGCCGAAACCGACCCCTGGCCGGTGACGCAGGCGGTCACCGGAAACGTCATCGCGCACGAGCTGCGCCGGCGCATCGCCGCGCTCGGCCATGTCAGCGTCGCCGCGTTCATGGAATTGGCGCTCGGCGCCTATTATGCCGAGCGCGATCCGCTGGGCGCCCGTGGCGATTTCACCACCGCGCCGGAGGTCTCGCAGATGTTCGGCGAGATGATCGGCCTCTGGTGCGTCGATCTCTGGTCGCGCATGGGCAAGCCCCAGCCCTTCATCCTGGCCGAGCTCGGCCCAGGCCGCGGCACCTTGATGGCGGATGCGCTGCGCGCGGCGCGGGTTTCACCGGACTTCCTCGCCGCCGCCGAACTCCACCTGGTCGAGATCAACGCCACCCTGATCGCCGTGCAGAAGGCGGCACTCCAGGGTTTCAGGCCGCAATGGCACAAGAGCTTCGACACGCTGCCTCCCGGCCCGATGATCCTGGTCGCCAACGAGTTCTGGGACGCGCTGCCGATCCATCAATTCGTGATGACCAAGGCCGGCTGGCAGGAGCGCGTCGTGGCCCTGAAGGACGACGTCTTCGTCTTCGGCGAGGCCAATCCCGGATCGGAGCGGATCCTGCTGCGCCCGGAACACGGCAAGGCGACGCTGGGCGAAATCGCCGAGATCTCGCCGGCGGGTCTCCGCCTCGCCGCCGCGCTCGGCCGCCGCTTCGCGCGCGCGCCGGGAGCGGCCTTGATCATCGACTACGGCACGATGCAGAGCGGGCTCGGCGATTCGCTGCAGGCGGTGAAGCAGCACCGCTACCATGACCCGCTGATCGATCCCGGCTGCGCCGACCTGACCGCGCATGTGGACTTCGCCGCCTTGGCCGCGGTCGCGCGCGAAGCGGGCGCCTCGACCCATGGCCCGAAGACACAGGGCGCCTTCCTGCAGGAGCTCGGCATCGGGCTTCGCACCCAGACGCTCAAGGCCAAGAGCGATGCCGCGACCTGTGCCGAGATCGACGCCGCGCTCGAGCGCTTGATCGGCGCCGATGGAATGGGCAGTCTCTTCAAAGTGCTGGTCATCGCGTCACCGGACGCACCGCAACCGGCGGGATTATGATCCAACTCGACAACCTCAAAGACCTGCGCGGCATCCGCCACGGCTTTCTGACGAGGCGCGGCGGGGTCAGCGACGGACTCTATGCCTCGCTGAACTGCGGCCTCGGTTCCAAGGACGACCAGGGCGCGGTGGTCGAGAACCGCGCGCGAGCCTTGCGCCACGCCGGCCTCGATCCGGATTCGCTCTCGACCGCTTATCAGGTGCACAGCGCCAAGGTCGCGGTGGTCGACGAGGCTTGGGACGAGACGCAACGCCCGCAGGTCGATGGCCTGGTCACCCGGACCGCCGGGAGGAGTCTCGGCATCCTGACCGCCGACTGCGTGCCGGTGCTGCTTGCCGACCCGGAAGCGGGCGTGATCGGCGCGGCACATGCCGGGTGGAAGGGCGCCATCGGCGGCGTGCTGCAGGAGACCGTGGCGGCGATGGAGCGGCTCGGCGCCCAGCGCGCGCGGATCCAGGCCGGCATCGGCCCGGCGATCGCGCAGAAATCCTACGAGGTCGGCCCGGAATTTCCGCAGCCCTTCATCGACCGCGATCGTGGCAATGCGCGGTTCTTCTCCACGTCGCAGCGCTGCCGCCATTTCATGTTCGACCTCACCGGCTTCGTCGAGCAGGAATTGCAGGCGCTGGGCCTCGACAGCATCGCCCGCGCCGGCCACGACACCTGCGCCGAGGCGGAAGATTTCTTCAGCTATCGCCGCACCACGCTCGCCAAGGAGCCGGATTACGGCCGGCAGATCTCCCTCATCGGATTGGTTTGAAAAATGGCCCTGCATTTCACCAAGGAAGAACTCGCCGGCCGCCGCGCCGCCTCGATCGCCGCGCTGCAGAAGCGCGGCCTCGACGGACTGCTGATGTTCCGGCAGGAGAGCATGTACTACCTGACCGGCTATGACACCTTCGGCTATGTCTATTTCCAATGCCTGTATCTCGGCGCCGATGGCAGGGTGATGCTGCTGACCCGCGCCCCCGATCTCCGGCAGGCGCAGCACACCTCGGACATCCCCGACATCCGCGTCTGGGTCGACGGGCCGGAAGCGAGGCCGGCGACCGAGCTCAAGGAAATCCTCAAGGGCTTCGGCTGCAGCGGCAAGAAGCTCGGGGTCGAATGGGAGGCCTATGGCCTGACCGCGCGCAACGGGATGCGACTGCAGGCAGCCTTCGACGGCTTCGCGACCTTGGTCGATGCCTCGGACCTGGTCAGCCGCCAGCGGCTGGTGAAGAGTGCCGCCGAGATCGCCTACGTGCGCAAGGCGGCGGAGCTCTGCGATCTGGCGCTCGACGAGGCGCATCGGATCGCCACGCCGGGCGCCGACGAAGGCGACATCCTGGCGGCGATGCAATCGGCGATCATCCGCGGCGGCGGCGACGACCCGGCCAACGAGTTCATCATCGGCTCCGGCAACGACGCCCTGCTCTGCCGCTACAAGACCGGCCGGCGCAAGCTGGAGAAACAGGACCAGCTGACGCTGGAATTCGCCGGGGTCTATCGCCACTACCATTCCTGCCTGATGCGCACGATCCCGATCGGCAAGCCACCGGCCCGCCAGGTCGAGATGCACAAGGTCGCGGTCGATGCGCTGGAAGCCTGCAAGGCGGCGCTGAAGCCCGGCCGGCCGATCGGCGAAGTGTTCGACGCCCATGCCCGGGTGCTCGACGCCGCCGGCTACGCCAAGCACCGGATGAATGCGACCGGCTACAGCCTGGGTGCGGTCTACGCGCCGAACTGGATGGACTGGCCGATGTTCTACCACGGCAATCCCGAGCTGGCGGCGCCGGGGCAGGTCTATTTCATCCATCTGATCATCTTCGACAGCGAGGCCGGCCTGGCCATGACCTCCGGCCAGACCGTGCTGGTGACCGAGGGAGCGGCGGAGGTGTTGTCGAAACGACCCACAGACCTCGTCATCCGCTGATGCATGGGTACAACTTTATCATTATATTTCATATCATTAGCGCGTGATTGGGCCGGATTCTTCGGCCTTGCCCGGCCGTCACACCGCTGTTAAATTCCGCCCGCTTTTCGCCCCTGCGAAATCCTAGGGATGGGAGCGCGCCGGCCGATCGCGAAGCGGCTGTCGCGGCAGGGCGAAATGTGGGTTCGGCGCGCGCACCAGAGGCAGAGATGAAGATCCTGACGGGCAACAGCAATCGGCCTCTGGCCGAGGCGATCTCTGCCTATCTGAATTTGCCGCTGGTGAATGCCAGCATCCGGCGCTTCTCGGACATGGAAGTCTTCGTCGAGATCCAGGAGAACGTGCGCGGCGAGGACATGTTCGTCGTGCAGCCGACCTCCTTCCCGACCAACGACAACCTGATGGAGCTGCTGGTCATCCTCGATGCGCTGAAGCGCAGCTCGGCCCGCCGCATCACCGCCGTCGTCCCCTATTACGGCTATGCGCGTCAGGACCGGAAGTCCGGCCCGCGCACGCCGATCTCGGCCAAGCTGGTCGCCAACCTGATCACCACGGCGGGCGCGGATCGCGTGCTGACCGTCGATCTGCATGCCGGGCAGATCCAAGGTTTCTTCGACATCCCGACCGACAACCTGTTCGCAGCACCGGTCCTGATCAAGGACATCAAGGAGCGCTTCCCGGGCAATAACCTCACCATCGTCAGCCCCGACGTCGGCGGCGTGGTGCGCGCCCGCGCCATCGCCAAGCGGCTCGACGCCGACCTCGCGATCATCGACAAGCGCCGCGAGCGCGCCGGCGTCTCGGAAGTCATGCATATCATCGGCGAAGTCGCCGGCACCCGCTGCATCCTGGTCGATGACATCGTCGACTCCGCCGGCACGCTCTGCAACGCCGCGGTGGCGTTGAAGGAAGCCGGCGCCGAGTCCGTCTCCGCCTACACCACGCATGGCGTGCTCTCGGGCGGCGCGGTCGCCCGTGTTTCGGCTTCACCGCTGCAGAGCCTGGTGATCACCGACAGCATCCAGGCGACCGAGGCGGTGCGCGTCTCGCAGACCGTGCGCCAACTGTCGATCGCACCGCTGCTGGCCGAGGCGATGTCGCGGATCAGCGGTGAGAAATCGGTTTCGAGTTTGTTTGATTGAGTCTTTGAGGATTTTGGCGCGCGCGCGCTCCACCAACCCCGCGCGCCAAAATAAGTAAGAGTAGGTTGGTGGGATTGAAAATCCGGTCGGCACCCCTGGAGGCCACCGGTCTTCACGCGAAATGGTTCGCGTGGGGGTATTGCAAAGCCTGAAGGAGAAAACTCATGGCCGCAGCAATCGAAAGCGTCGCCGCGGAAGCCCGCGACCGCGCCGGAAAGGGGGCCGCCCGTGAATCCCGTCGTAACGGTCGCGTCCCCGCCGTCATTTATGGCGATAAGAAGGAGCCGACGCTGATCTCGTTGGATCCGAAAGAGATCGACCGCCTGATCCACAAGAAGACCTTTTACGCGACGCTGCTCGACGTCGACCTCAAAGGCACCAAGCATCGCGTGCTGCCGCGCGACGTGCAGTTCGATCCGGTGACGGACCGCACCCTGCATGTGGACTTCCAGCGCATCGGCAAGGACACCAAGGTCCATGTCAACGTGCCGGTGGTGGTGCGCAACGAAGCCGCCAGCCCGGGCATCAAGCGCGGCGGCGTGGTGAACATCGTGCGCCACGAGATCGAGTTCATCTGCTCGCCGGATTCGATCCCGCAGGCGATCGAGGTCGATCTGACCGGCCTCGAGATCGGCGGCTCGATCCACATCCACTCGGTGAAGCTGCCGGAGAACGCCACCCTGGCCGTGCGTGAGCGCGATTTCACGGTGGTCTCGATCGGCGCCCCCAGCGGCCTCAAGGCCGAGCAGCAGGAAGCGGCGGAAAAAGCCGCTGCGGCTGCTGCAGCTCCGGCTGCGGGTGCGGCGGCTCCGGCCGCGGGTGCGGCGGCTCCGGCTGCCGGCGCTGCGGCTCCGGCCGCGGGCGCTGCCGGTGCGAAGGCTGGCACGGCTCCGGCCGCGAAGGCCCCGGCTGCGAAGAAGTAATATTGCATGCGGTTGCTGGTCGGCCTGGGCAATCCTGGCCCGCGCTACGCCGGCAACCGCCACAATATCGGTTTCATGGCGGTGGACGCGATTGTCCGCCGCCATTCTTTTTCGGCGATCCGCGAACGCTTCCATGGGCTCAGCGCCGAAGGCACGATCGACGGCGAGAAGGTGCTGGCGCTCGCGCCGCAGACCTTCATGAACGATTCCGGCCGCGCGGTGCAGGCGGCGATGACCTTCTACAAGCTGCAACCCGCCGACATCATCGTCATCTATGACGAGATAGATCTGCCGCTCGGCAAGGTGCGCACCAAGCGCGGCGGCGGCGCCGGCGGGCATAACGGCATCCGCTCGATCGACGCGCATATCGGCACCGATTATTGGCGCGTCCGCATGGGGGTCGATCACCCCGGCGAGAAGGAGCTGGTGAAGAGCTACGTCCTCATGGACTTCTTCAAGGAAGAGCATGCGACGGTTCAGGCGATGCTCGATGCCGTTTCCGACGCGATCCCGCTGATGATCGCCGGCGACGACCGGCGCTTCATGAACAAGGTCAGCACCACCCTGAACCCGCGGCCGCCGAAGCCTGACCCGGCTGACCGAGCCGGGCCGAAGCAGGACTGAGGGCCTGAGAAACGCCGTTCCCGGTCACTGGACAGACCGGCTTCTTTCTGTCATCACCGCGCGGCGCGCGACGGGTCGCTTGAGCCCGGCGTTCCGCGCAAATGGTCAAGCTTTCCCGGGACTTAACGACGATGGGTTTCAACTGCGGCATCGTCGGCCTGCCGAATGTCGGCAAGTCGACCCTGTTCAATGCGCTCACCTCGACGGCCGCCGCCCAGGCCGCGAATTATCCCTTCTGCACCATCGAGCCCAATGTCGGGCGCGTGGCGGTGCCGGATGAGCGGCTGGACAAGCTCGCCGTCCTCGCCAAGTCGGCGAAGATCATCGCGACGCAGCTGGAATTCGTCGATATCGCGGGCCTGGTCCGTGGCGCTTCCAAGGGCGAGGGCCTGGGCAACCAGTTCCTCGCCAATATCCGCGAGACCGATGCCATCGTGCATGTGCTGCGCTGCTTCGAGGGCGAGGTCACCCATGTCGAAGGCTCGGTCGATCCCATTCGCGACGCCGAGACGGTCGAGACCGAGTTGATGCTGGCCGACCTCGAAGGCCTGGAGAAGCGCGCCGACAATGCGGCCAAGAAGGCCAAGGGTGGCGACAAGGAATCGAAGGCGCTGCTCGACGTGATGACGCCGGCGCTGGAGGCTCTGCGCGAAGGCAAGCCCGCGCGCACCATCATCGCCAACCTGACCCCTGAGCAGCGGCCGGTCTTGAAGTCGCTGCAGCTCCTGACCGGCAAGCCGGTGCTCTATGCCTGCAACGTCGATGAAAGTGCCGCCGCCACCGGCAATGCGCTGTCGGAGAAGGTCGCCGCCTGGGCCAAGACCCAGGGCGCGGCCACCGTGGTGATCTCGGCCGCGATCGAGGCGGAAGTCGCGGTCCTCACCGACGAGGCCGAGAAGGCGGAGTTTCTCTCGACGCTCGGCCTGGAAGAGACCGGCCTCTCCCGGGTGATCCGGGCCGGCTACAAGCTGCTCGACCTTATCACCTTCTTCACGGTCGGCCCGAAGGAAGCGCATGCCTGGACCGTGCGGCGCGGCGCCAAGGCGCCGGAAGCGGCCGGCGTCATCCACACCGATTTCGAGCGCGGCTTCATCCGCGCCGAGACCATCGCCTGCGACGACTTCATTGCCTGCGGCAGCGAAGCCGCCGCCAAGGAAGCCGGCAAGATGCGCGCCGAGGGCAAGGAATACGTCGTGCAGGACGGCGACATCTTCAATTTCCGGTTCAACGTCTGAGCGCGCGTCCAAGGTAGATAGAATCATTGCGGGGCACCCCCACCCATCCTCCCCCGAAGTCGGGGGAGGGGTTTCTTGGCGCGGCGCCAGCCCTCTTCCTCCCCCGGCTTCGGGGGAGGTGAGGTGGGGTGCCACAAAATCGATGGTGCCGGTCTAGGTAGTGGACTCATAAATACCGGGTCCAGAGGCGGGTTGAGGCGAGAGCGACGGCTGCGAGGAAGTTCCTGGCGAGCTTGTCGAAGCGAGTGGCGATGCGCCTGAAGTGTTTGAGCTTGCAGAA
>NZ_JAYRKD010000017.1:0-127523 GCF_041905885.1 Dongia sp.
GCGCATTCTTATGCACGTTCATCCGGGCCCCCAGAAAGACGCTGTTTGCTTCGCAACAACCAGCTTCCTCCGGTCGGCCCGGGTGAACAACCTCTATAGCAACGACATCTAGCCCCTGCACAGGTGACTTCGGAGAGCCTGCAGCACGAAGCGGCCAGAGGCATGTGCTATCTCGCCGTCTTGGTTAACTCCGACATTGAAAGCGGTCCATGCCGGGACGCGGCTTCCAGAGCAGAAGGATCGGCGTGTTTCGCGGGCACCAGGAATATGTGGTGCGCAGATGGGCGGATCCCGGTTGCGACGATGTCATGGTTGCTTCTGGCGCTCGCCATGGGGACTGCCTCGATCCGCCTGGCCCGCCAGCCGCGCGTTGCGCGCTCGGCTAAGGAGCGGCATAGCGAGTTGAAGAACGCCTTCGTCGCGGGTGCCTTGGGTGTCTTCCTGCTGATCTGGAGCTACCACGGCCTTCAACTCGATGACGTGGTGATCTTCGATAAGGAGACGGCAGAGGAAGCGAAGCAGTTGAAGAGTGGTCAGTTCGACCAGTCGGCGCTCGACGCACTGCTGAAACGCGGTTGCGCGATCCGCTCCGGACCTTGCGTGTTGAATCTCTCGAGTAAGACGCCGTCCGTCCTGCTGCAGGGGCTGCTAGGCAGTTGGATACTGGTGAACGCGTTGCGGACAGGTGTCCGGAGGCGGCGCGACTTCTCCTATCGGCCGGACACAAGTCCAGAAGAACAGAAATAGCGCGGCTTACGCCGCGTGGCGGCCGTTGGCGATCGCGAGGAAGCGGTCGATCTCGCTCTGCATGACGCTGGCGCGCTCGAGGATCTGGTGCGCGACCTTGTCGGCATCCTTGGGCGCGGTCATCGCGCCCGACGCGGCGACGGCCATAGCGGCATTGATGCCGTCGATCGCGGTCTGGCGCACCACGCCCGAAACCATGTCGGCCATGCGCTGGATCTCGGCGCGCAGCTGCGCCGTCTCGGCATTCTCCGGCAGAATGATCGGGTTCGGTTGGGCCATGATCGTCATCCCAGATTTGGGAGCGTTGAGCCGCTCCATGCGGAGGATACTCCTCCGGAAACCGTAAAGGATCGGTAAATCCTAACCCTTTCTCACGGCGGAAACCCCCGAATTGCAGCGTTTTCGAGGCTGGTCGACGCGGGGACATATGTTAGAAGGCGTCAAAATGCTGCCATATTTGCGGCCCAGCCTCCGCCTGCGCGCGAGGCGGCGAAATCCCCTAGATATGGTAGGATTTAAACGAGAGTCGTCAATTTCTAGGGTATCCGAGGCCGACCATGGCTGGTCATTCACAGTTCAAGAACATCATGTACCGGAAGGGCGCGCAGGATGCGAAGCGCGCCAAGGTCTTCACCAAGATCATCCGTGAGTTAACGGTTTCGGCCAAGTCCGGCCAGGCCGACCCGGCCGCCAACCCGCGGCTGCGGGCCGCCATGATCGCGGCGCGCCAGGCGAACATGCCGCGCGACACCATGGAACGCGCGATCAAGCGCGGCGCCGGCGGCGAGGACAACAACAACTACGATGAGGTCCGCTACGAGGGCTACGGCCCGGGCGGCATCGCCGTCATCGTCGAGGCGCTGACCGACAACCGCAACCGCACCGCCTCGGAAGTGCGCACCCTGTTCGCCAAGGCCGGGGGCAATCTCGGCGAGACCAATTCCGTCAGCTTCATGTTCGAGCGCAAGGGCGTGATCGTCTATGCGGCAAAGGCCGCTTCCGCCGACGCGATGTTCGAGGCCGGGCTCGAGGCCGGCGCCGACAATGTCGAGAGCGATGCGAACAGCCACGAGGTCACCTGCGCGGTCGATGACTTCTCCACCGTGCGCGATGCGCTGGAGAAGAAGTTCGGCGAAGCGCAGGAAGCCAAGCTGCAATGGCGCCCGCTCAACACCACCCTGGTGGATGACGATATTGCCGAATCGCTCATGAAGCTGATCGACGCGCTGGAAGACAACGACGACGTCCAGAACGTCTATGCCAATTACGAAGTCTCCGAAGCGACGCTGCAGCGTCTCTCGGCGTAACCGACTCCGAAAGGACAGCCCGAAAGGGATGCGCATCATCGGCCTCGACCCCGGCCTGCAGCATACCGGCTGGGGCATCATCGACCAGGACGGGTCGCGGCTCTCCTTCGTCGCGGCGGGGCGGATTTCGTCCATCGCCAGCCAGCCCCTGGCCGAGCGCCTGGTCGAGATCCACACCGGCCTGGTGGCGGTGATCGACGCGCATCAGCCGGACACCGCTGCGGTCGAGGAGACCTTCGTCAACAAAAACCCGACCTCGACCCTGAAGCTGGGTGTGGCGCGCGGCGTGGCGCTGCTGACCCCGGCCCTGCACAAGCTCAAGGTCTACGAATACCCGGCCAACCTGATCAAGAAATCGGTGGTCGGCGCCGGCCATGCCGGCAAGGAGCAGGTGCAGATGATGGTGCGCGTGCTGCTGCCGGCCTCGCAGGCCGAAAGCCCGGACGCCGCCGACGCGCTCGCCGTCGCCATCTGCCACGCCCATCACATGGGCACGCTCAATCGCTGGGGTGCGAAGGACTTCCGCGAGGCCCTGCGGTGATCGGCAAGCTGACCGGTGTCATCGACAGTCTCAACGAGGACGGGCTGCTGCTCGACGTCAACGGCGTCGGCTACGTCGTGCATGCCAGTTCGAAGACGATCGGGCGCCTCGGTGCCGCGGGCGCGAACGCCAGCATCCTGATCGAGACCCAGGTGCGCGAAGACGCGATCACCTTGTTCGGTTTCGCCGATCATGCCGAGCGCGACTGGTTCCGCCTGTTGCGCAGCGTGCAGGGTGTCGGCGGCAAGGTCGCGCTGGCCATTCTTTCGACCCTGACGCCGAACGACCTGGTCCATGCGGTCGCATCGCAGGACAAGGCCTCGGTCTCGCGCGCCAACGGTGTCGGGCCGAAGCTGGCGCAGCGCATCGTCAGCGAGTTGAAGGACAAGGCCGCGGGGCTCGAGCTCGGCGCCGGCGCGAATGTCGTGGCGCTGCCGGCCGGCAAGGCAAGCGAGGGCGGCGATGTCGTCAACGACGCGGTCTCCGCGCTGGTCAATCTCGGCTATCGCCGCGCCGAGGCCTATGGCGCGGTCTCGAAAGCGCTCGCTTCCAAACAGGCGCGGGCTGAATTGAATGACCTGATCGTCCACGGCCTGCGGGAGCTCTCGCAGTGACCGAGAACCGGATGATCGCCCCCGAGCAGAAGCCCGAGGATTCGCCGGATCTCTCGCTGCGCCCGCTGCAACTCACCGAGTTCATCGGCCAGCAGAAGCTGCGCGAGAATCTCGCGGTCTTCATCCAGGCCGCGCGCCATCGCGGCGAGGCGCTGGATCACGCGCTGTTCTATGGCCCGCCGGGCCTCGGCAAGACCACGCTGGCGCAGATCGTGGCGCGCGAGCTCGGCGTCGGTTTCCGCGCGACCTCCGGTCCGGTGATCGCGCGGGCCGGCGATCTCGCGGCGCTGCTCACCAACCTGCAGCCACGCGACGTTCTCTTCATCGACGAGATCCACCGCCTGTCGCCCGCGGTCGAGGAAATCCTCTATCCGGCGATGGAGGATTTCCAGCTCGACCTCATCATCGGTGAAGGGCCGGCGGCGCGTTCGGTCAGGATCGACCTGCCGAAATTCACCCTGGTCGGCGCCACCACCCGGCTCGGCCTCATCACCACGCCGCTCCGTGAACGCTTCGGCATCCCGCTGCGACTCAATTTCTACAACGCGATGGAATTGGAAGAGATCGTGCGGCGCGGGGCCAAGCTGCTGAACTTCGATCTGACCTCGGAAGGTGCTGGCGAAATCGCGCGGCGCTCGCGCGGCACGCCGCGCGTCGCCGGCCGCCTGCTGCGCCGGGTGCGCGACTTCGCGGCCGTGGCGAAGAACGGCCGCGTCGATGCCAAGCTCGCCGACGAGGCGCTGAACCGCCTCGAAGTCGACAAGCTCGGCCTCGACGCGATGGACCGTCGCTATCTGAAGGCGATCGCCGACGACTACAACGGCGGTCCGGTCGGCGTGGAAACCCTGGCCGCGGCGCTCTCGGAGCAGCGCGACACCATCGAGGACGCGATCGAGCCTTTCCTGATCCAGCAAGGCCTGCTGCAGCGCTCGCCGCGCGGCCGCCTGCTGACCCTCAACGGCTATCGCCACCTCGGCCTCACGCCCTCGAAAGCGACCGAGGCGCAGCTGGAATTGCTGGCCGCCTCGAGCAGCGAGGACGGCGACGCATGATCAGGGTTGTCAATGCCACCACGCCGATCCCCTCTCCCCTCGTGGGAGAGGGTTGCGCAGGCTTAGCGAGCTTAAGCGAGCTTAGCCGGAGCTGGGTGAGGGGGCGCGTGCCGGAAGGCACGCAGCGCGTAAGCGCTCCCCTCTGCGCTCTGGCGAGCGCGCGCACCTCGCGGTGCGCACCCCTCATCCAACTTCGGCTAGGCTCGGCTGCGCCTCGCCAAGCCTGCGTATCCTTCTCCCACAAGGGGAGAAGGGGTAGCGTTGGAGCGCGGCAATGAGCATTGCACGCGCTAGAGAACTCAGAGCAAGTTCGACAGATGCAGAGCGGCTTCTGTGGCTCAAGCTGCGCGATCGACGCCTGGTGGGCGCGAAGTTTCGGCGTCAGGTTGAGTTCCCGCCGTACACCGTCGACTTCTGCTGCTTCGAAGCGAAGTTGATCGTTGAAGTTGACGGCAGTCAGCATGCTGAACGCGCGAAGCAAGATGCAGTTCGCACGCGTCGTCTGGAAGGTGACGGCTTCTCGGTCATCCGCTTCTGGAACAATGACGTACTGACCAATACCAATGGCGTCCTGGAAGCGATCTTGACCGAGTTGAATCAGCGTGGCGCCCCGTTCGTAACGCCGCTGCCTCGTACTAGACCCGAGCCGGAACGTGCGAAGGCGCAGCCCCGCCGTCGTGTTATGGCTGCAAGAAGCAGCGTCCCCTCTCCCCTCGTGGGAGAGGGACAGGGTGAGGGGGCGCCAGCCAGCGGAACCTCAACCCAGCCGGCGCATGTCCATCCGATCCGTGTCTATTTCGAGGATACGGATGCGGGCGGGATGGTTTACTACGCCAACTACCTGAAATTCGCCGAGCGCGCCCGGACCGAGATGCTGCGCGCGGGCGGGATCAACCACGCCGAGATGGTGGCGCAAGACGGGTTGATGCTGGTGGTGCGACGCTGCACCGCCGAGTATCACCGTTCGGCACGCCTCGACGATGAACTCGCGGTCGAGACGCGGGTTTCTGCCCTGGCTGGGGCATCAATTCTGCTTGATCAGGTCGTCCGTCGCGGGAGCGAGGTCCTGGTCGAGATCACGGTCACGATTGCCTGCGTGACGAAGGAAGGGCGAGCGACCCGCCTGCCGGAACGGCTGCGTGCTGCTATCGCCATAAACTGACCACAATGTTGCGCAAGTTGAAGCAGAAGCGAGACGAGACATGAACGAAGACACACCACCATCAGCCGTTCCGGTGGCGCCGGTCGAGGGCGGGGCGCTGGATCCCGCCGCCGCCGCGGCCGCCATGGAGCAGGGCGCGACCGGGTTGCCGAGTGCCGCGGGCATGCACGACCTTTCGGTCTGGGCCCTGTTCCTGCAGGCCGACTGGATCGTCAAGGCCGTGATGATCATGCTGCTCCTGGCGTCGATCTGGAGCTGGGCGATCATCTTCGACAAGGCGATCCGCCTGCGCGGGCTGCGCGCCAAGGCACGCAAGTTCGAGGAGGCCTTCTGGTCCGGCGGTTCGCTCGAAGAACTGTTCGACCGCATCGCCAACCGGCCGACCGATCCGATGGCCTCGATCTTCGTCGCGGCGATGCGCGAATGGCGCCGCTCCGCCGCCAAGGGCCTGCTCACGACCGACTCCCTCAAGGAGAGTCTGCAGGACCGCATCGAGCGCGTCATGAACATCACGCTCGGCCGCGAGATGGATCAGCTCGAACGCTACATGGGCTTCCTGGCCTCGGTGGGATCCGCGGCGCCCTTCGTCGGCCTGTTCGGCACGGTCTGGGGCATCATGAACAGCTTCGCCGCGATCGCCGGCTCGCAGAACACCAGTCTCGCGGTGGTCGCACCGGGCATTGCCGAAGCCTTGTTCGCGACCGCGCTGGGCCTGGTCGCGGCCATTCCCGCGGTGCTCGCCTATAACAAGCTCTCCGGCGATATCGGCCGCTACGGCAACCGGCTGGAAGCCTTCTCGGGCGAGTTCGGCGCCATCCTCTCGCGGCAGCTCGAGGAGAAGCACTGATGGCCGTCAAGCTCGGCCACGCCGGACGGGCGCGGGGCTACGCGGCGCGCCGCAAGGCGCACCCGATGTCCGAGATCAACGTGACGCCCATGGTCGACGTCATGCTGGTGCTGCTGGTCATCTTCATGGTGACGGCGCCGCTGCTGACGGTCGGCGTGCCGGTGCAGCTGCCGAAGACCAAGGCGGCGGCGATGACCAATCCCGACGAGCCGATCGTCGTCAGCGTCGAAAAGGACGGCAAGGTCTTCCTGCAGGAGACCGAGATCCAGCTCGACGAGCTCGGCCCCCGTCTCGGGGCGATCACCGCCAACAAGCCGGACACCACGATCTATGTCCGCGCCGACCAGGACACCAACTACGGCATGTTCGCCCAGGTGCTGGCCGAGCTGCAGGCGGCCGGCTTCAACAAGGTCGGCCTGGTGACCGATTCCAAGGCCCCCGGCGACACGACGCCTGCCAAGCCGGCCGCCAACACGGACAAGTCCAAGCCGAAATGACCGTCGGAAACGCGCCTTATCGTCTGGGGTTCATCTAGACCATGCAACTGGTCTGGGCCGAACGCAGCTACCCGATCACCGGCGGCATTCTCGCGTCGGTGGTTTTCCACGTCTTGCTCGCGCTGCTGATCGTGCTCGGCGTGCCGTCCTTCTTCGAGCCGGAAGTGCTGGAGGCGCCGCCCACCATCGAGCTCGCGACCCTGGCCGACATCACCGCGGCGCCCAAGGTCGACAAGGCCGGCAAGCCGATGGACAAGCCGAAGCCCCAGCCGCCGGCGCCCGAGACCAAGAAGGAGACCAAGCCCGAGCCGCCGAAGCCCGCGCCGCCGACGCCGTCCACGCCGCCCCCGCCGGCGCCGGAGGAGCAGGCCGCGGTCATTCCCGACAAGCCGATCGAGAAGGCGCCGGACCAGAAGAAGCCCGAGCCGAAGCCGGAAGAGAAGAAGAAAGAGGAAAAGAAGACCGAGAAGCCGAAGCCGGAGAAGAAAGAGCAGAAGAACGACATGGACGCGCTGCTGAAGAGTCTCTCGACCGAGACTCCGGCGCCGGAATCCGAAGAGAAGCCGAAGAAGAAGGCGGCGCCGGCCCCGGCCGAGCCGACCACCGGTCAGCAGGCCGCGCTCACTAACGACGTGCCGCTGACCATGGCGGAGACCGACGGCATCCGCACGGCGATCGAGAAGAAATGGTCGATTCCAATCGGTATCGCGAACGCGGAGAGTTATACGGTGAGCCTGCGTCTCTATCTGACGCCGGATGGCGTGGTGACCAAGATCGAGGTGCTCGACGACACCGGCGACAAGGGTTTCCGGACCATCGCCGAGAGCGCGCGCCGTGCAATTCTGATAGCGCAGAACGAGCTCGGCCGCCTGCCGATTCCGAAGGACAAATACAACCCGACCATCGTCGTGCGCTGGCCGATGAAGCTGATCTGTGAGCAGCGGGGCGGTTGTTGACTCGGCTCTGGCTTGCCGCGTTCTTGCTTCTGGCGGTGGCGTCGTGTGCGAGCGCCCCGTCCGCGGACGATGGCGCGAAAGACGACCTGCGCGCCGCGATCGAGAGGAACTGGAACATTCCAATCGGTGTGTCCGACCTGGAGAAATGCACCGCCAGCCTGCGTCTGCACCTGACGCCGGAGGGCGTGGTGACCAAGATCGACGTGCTCCAGGAGAATGATGATCCGGACTGCAACGCCGTTGCGGAGAGTGCGCGGCGCGCGGTTCTGATGACCCAGAATGAACTCGGCCATCTGCCGATCCCGCCCGACCAATACAAGCCAACCATTACGGTGCGTTGGCCGATGAAGCAGATCTGTGAGCAGCGGGGTGGCTGTTGACCTTGCGGAACCTTAAGGCGCGCTGCGCCATTGCGTCCGCACGGGGTTTTGAATTGTTGCGATTGGACGACAGGGCTCACCTTGCGATGTGAGGTGTTCATACATGGCGGCCGGTGGCAGGAATCAACGATTAATGCTAGGGAATTCGCCCAATTAAGCCGCGCGCCGTCGACTCGGGCCGTGGTGTTCTGGAGGGAAGGTTGAAGCTCATGAAGCGTTTGACTGGATTGTTCGCCGCGATCTTGGTCGTCGCGGTGTCGTTCGGCGCCCGGGCCGAACAGACGGCGGAACTGACGATCGACATCACCGGCGGCCAGGTGAAGCCGATGCCGATCGCGATCCCGGCGTTTTCCGGCGCGGGGCCGGATGCCCAGATCGGCGCCGATGTGGCGCGCGTCGTCTCCGACGATCTCGAGCGCTCCGGCCTGTTCGCGCCGATCGATCCCAAGGCCTTCATCCAGGACAGCGCCTCGCTGCAGAGCGGGCCGCGCTTCCAGGACTGGAAGCTGATCAATGCGCAGGCGCTGGTCAGCGGCCTCGCGCAGTCGCGCGGCAACGGCCAGGTCAACGTGCAGTTCCGGCTCTGGGACGTGTTCGGCGGCCAGCAGATCGCCGGCTTCCAATACACCGCCGCTTCCAACAACTGGCGCCGCGTCGCGCACAAGATCGCCGACGAGATCTACAAGCGCATCACCGGCGAGGACGGCTACTTCGACACCCGCATCGTCTACATCTCGGAGACCGGGCCGAAGGACAAGCGCGTGAAACGCCTCGCCATCATGGACCAGGACGGCGAGAACCATAAATATCTGACCGACGGCGCGGTGCTGGTGCTGACGCCGCGCTTCTCGCCGGCGGCCCAGGACATCACCTACATGTCCTACTTCAACAACAAGCCGCGGGTTTATCTCTTCAACATCGACAGCGGCCAGCAGGAAGTGCTGGGTGATTTCCCGGGCATGACCTTTGCGCCGCGCTTCTCGCCCGACGGCTCCAAGGTGATCATGAGCATGGCGCAGGGCGGCAACACCGACATCTTCGTCATGGACATCCGCACCCGCCGCTCGCAGAAGTTGACGGACAGCCCGGCGATCGATACCTCGCCGTGCTACTCGCCGGACGGCTCCAAGGTGGTCTTCAACTCCGACCGCGGCGGCGAGCAGCAGCTCTACGTGATGGGCGCCGACGGCGGCAACGTCCAGCGCATCAGCAAGGGCCAGGGGCGCTATGCCACCCCGGTGTGGTCACCGCGCGGCGATCTCATCGCCTTCACCAAGATGGCCGGTGGCCAGTTCCAGATCGGCGTGATGCGACCGGATGGCTCAGGCGAGCGCATCCTCAACACCGCCTGGCTGGTGGAAGGCCCGACCTGGGCGCCGAACGGGCGCGTCCTGGCTTTCTTTTCCCAGGACCAGCGCGGGGTTACCAAGCTCCACAGCATCGACCTGACGGGCTATAACGAGCGCATCCTGAAGACCCCGGTGGATGGCTCCGATCCGGCCTGGTCTCCCTTGCTTGACAATCAATAATCCACTATGTTCCGCGCCGATTCAGAGGGTTTTACGGCCCGAAATCGAGTACAATCACCTGTAGAATCGGCGAATCAGGCGGGGGATAGCCCGGAACCCGGCGGGGGTAGGGGGTTTATCCGTGATGCGGCCTGTGGAATTAAAAAGAGGATGAGAGGATAAAGAAAATGCGTCTCCAGATCTTGTCGGTCCTGGCTGCGGGGCTGTTCTTGGCGGCCTGCTCTTCGGACGAGCCGGTCGAAACGGCTTCGACCCAGGGTGCGGGCAGCACCACCCAGACCGGCGCGGCTTCCAGCGGAGCGGTGACCCCGGGCAGCGTTGAAGACTTCAACCAGAATGTCGGCAACACGGTCTACTTCGGCTTCGACCGCTACGACCTGACCGCCGAGGCTCAGTCGCAGCTGCAGAAGGAAGCGGCCTGGTTGCAGCAGTATCCGCAGCACACCCTGACCATCGAGGGTCACGCCGACGAGCGCGGCACGCGCGAGTACAACCTGGCGCTCGGCGAGCGCCGTGCGAACTCGATCGCGAATTACCTGACGGCTCTGGGCATCGACAAGTCGCGGATCAGCACGATTTCCTACGGCAAGGAGCGTCCGATCTGCACCGAATCCAACGAGGCCTGCTACTCGCAGAACCGTCGCGGCGTCTCGGCGATCAACCAGTAATCGTCTGACGTCCGGTTTGCGGAAATGACGCGCCGCCGTCGCCCCGGAAGGGCGGCGGCGGCGCTTGTCACATCTGGGCCGGGCGTTGGCGGGGGTGGAACCGGCCCAAGCGCGGTCGGGTTTTCCCCGAAATGTGTGGAGGCGGTGCCATATTTCCGCCCAGAAGCGACCCAACTATCCTTCGCAGGGTTTCCTGACAGGCGACGCGCCGACCTGGCGGCGTCCCGCAGTTTGAGGCAGCGATCCATGACCAGACTTGAGAATGCTTTCCCCGGTTCCAATTTCGCCGCGCGTCTGCTGGCGGGCATCGCCCTGGCCGGCGTCCTCGCCGTCGCGCAGGCCGTGCCGCTCCACGCCGACGAGGTCGATGACCTCCGGGCGGAAGTGCAGCAGTTGAAGCAGCAGATGAACTACCTGCAGAACCAGATCCCGGGTGCCGGCGCCGCCGGTGTGTCGGGCGGCGGGACTATCGCCGCGCAGCAGGAAGTGCGGATGCAGCAGCTCACCAGCCAGATGAGCCAGCTCCAGGGCCAGATCGAGCAGCTCGGCATCAAGGTCGATGACCTCGCCACCCGCTTGGAGCAGATGCAGAAGGACACCCAGTTCCGCCTCGGCGAGCTGGAGAGTGGCGGCGCGACCGGCGCCATGGCCGCCGGCACCGCCGCTTCAATGCCCGCGGCGGCACCTGCCGCGGCGCCCGCCGCCACGACACCGGCGCCGCTGCCCACGACCGCGGATCAGATGAACGCCGGCGCCGGACTGCCGGGGCCGGAAGGCACCACCCAGGTGCCGGAGCCGACCGCGCCGGGCACGCTCGGCACCATCGCCGCCGGTACCGAATTGCCGGTGGCGCCGGCCGGCGCCGCCGAGGCCGCGGCCGAAGCCGCCGCCCAGAGCCAGGCCACCCAGAACCAGGCGGCCGCCGCCGCCGTCGACCAGGACCCGAGCACCATCCAGCTTCCCGGCAACTCGCCGCAGGAGCAGTATGAATATGCGACCGGCCTCTTGCAGCGCGGCGCCTATCCGGAAGCGGGCCTCGCCTTCAAGGCCTTCGTCGCCCAGCATCCGAAGGACCCGCTGGCCGGCAACGCGCAATACTGGCTGGGCGAGACCTACTACGCCCAGAGCGACTACAAGAGTGCCGCGATCGCCTTCGCCGAGGGCTATCAGAAATACCCGAAGAGCGCCAAGGCGCCGGACAACCTGCTGAAGCTCGGCATGTCGCTCGGCCAGACCGGCCGCAAGAACGACGCCTGCACCGCGTTCAAGCAGCTGGCCTCGCAATTCCCGAAAGCCTCCGCGGCGATCAAGGACCGCGCGTCGCGCGCCCAGCAGCGCTACGGCTGCACCGGCTGATCCAAGCGGCGCCGGCCGTGCTGGCTGCCGCGGCCAAGCCCGCATTCTCGCCGGAGCGTTTCGCCGGATTGATGGCGCGGCTCGGCCCGTTCGAGCGCACGCCGCATCTCGCGGTCGGCGTCTCCGGTGGCCCCGACAGTATGGCCTTGACCTTGCTGCTCGCCGAATGGGCGGCCAGCCGCAACGGCCGGATCGCGGCGCTGACCGTCGATCACCGGCTGCGGCCGGAATCCGCGGCGGAAGCGCAGGCGGTCGGGCGCTGGCTGAAGCCGCTGCCGCACGTCACCCACCACATCCTCCCCTGGACCGATCCGAAGCCCGCGGCCGGCATCCAGGCCGCGGCGCGCGAAGCCCGCTATCGCCTGATGGCCGACTTCTGCCGCGACCAGGCGATCCTGCATCTTGGCGTCGCGCACCATCGCGACGACCAGCACGAGACCCATCGCCTGCGCGCCGGGCACGGCAGCGGCGCGATCGGCCTGGCGGGGATGAGCGCGGTCCGTGCGCTGGACGATGTGCGGCTGCTCCGGCCCTTGCTCGGCGTCGCCAAGGCCGAGCTGATCGCGCTGCTCGAGGCGCGCGGCCAGGCCTGGATCTCGGATCCCAGCAACGACAACCCCGGCTTCGAGCGGGTGCGCCTGCGCGGCTCGGCGACGCCGGAAACCGCAGCGCGCGATGCCGCCGCGCTGCACCGCCTGGGTCTGGAACGGCGGCGCCTCGAGGAAGAGGCCGCACGCCGGCTCGCCGCCGGCCTGGTGATCCAGGACGCCGGCTGGGCCGAGCTCGATCTCAATGACCTCGGCCCGGATGATCTCAGCGAGGACGCCGCATCCAGCCTCGCCTTCGGCGGCCTGCTGCAGAGCATCGGCGGCAACGACTATCCGGTCGCGGAGGATCGGCGGCGGGAAGCCCTGGCGCGGCTCCGGGCCGAAGCGGGTGCCGATTTCACGTTGGGTGGCTGTCATCTGCGCCGGCAGGCCGGGAAGCTGCAGGTCTTCCGCGACTGGGGCGTCATTCGCGACCGCCTGGTCCCGGTCCCGGGAACTTCCGCGCTCTGGGATGGTCGTTTCATGGTCACGGTTGCGCCCGGCCTGCCGCCCCATTCGGACTTCACGATCGGGCGATTGGGCGAGCATGGCCTGCGCCTGCTGGGCGGCCTCGGGCATCCCCAGGCGGCCTCCGGGGTCCCGGAGCCGGCCCGGAAGGCACTGCCGGCCCTCTGGGATGAGGATCGGTTGATCGCGGTGCCCCACCTCGGCTTTGGAGCCGGCCTCGAGGCCCGGTTCAGGCCGGCCCGGGGCGCGGCATCTGGTGGCTTTACAGTTGCTTAATTACGGACGCACACTATGTAAGGTCTTGGCAAAGGACCGCGGAAATTGGCTTCTGGGCGTGCGGAAAAGCCCGCTTCGCCGGGAGCCGATTGGCGTTTAGAAGCCTGATGCTCAAGCTGGGCCGTACCGACTGGACCCATACCGACTGGACGAGGACTGAAAAGTGAATTTGGGCAAGAATCTCATCATCTGGGCGGCGATCATGGTGCTCCTGATCGTCCTCTTCCAGGTCTTCCAGAGCGGCAGCAGCCGGAACGGCCGCACCGAGACCGCCTACAGCGATTTCCTCGCCCAGGTCCAGCAGGGCCAGATCTCCGACGTGACCATCTCGACGTCGCAGAACCAGGGTCGCGCCATCAACGGCCACACCACCAACGGCACCGCCTTCTCGACCTATGCGCCGGAGGATCCCAAGCTGGTCGAGCTGCTGACCGCCAAGAACGTGAAGATCACCGCCAAGGCCGAGGATGATTCGATGAATCCTCTGCTGGCCATCCTGATCAACTGGGCGCCGCTGCTGATCATCGCCGGCGCCTGGATCTTCGTGATGCGCCAGATGCAGGCCAATGGCGGCAAGGCCATGGGCTTCGGCAAGTCCAAGGCGCGCCTGCTGAACGAGCGCGCCGGCCGCGTCACCTTCGACGACGTGGCGGGCATCGAGGAAGCCAAGGGCGAGCTGGAAGAGATCGTCGAATTCCTGAAGGACCCGCAGAAGTTCCAGCGCCTCGGCGGCAAGATCCCGAAGGGCTGCCTGCTGGTCGGCCCCCCGGGCACCGGCAAGACCTTGCTCGCCCGCGCCATCGCCGGCGAAGCCAACGTGCCGTTCTTCACCATCTCCGGCTCGGACTTCGTCGAGATGTTCGTCGGCGTGGGTGCTTCCCGTGTCCGCGACATGTTCGAGCAGGGCAAGAAGAACGCGCCTTGCATCATCTTCATTGACGAAATCGACGCGGTCGGCCGCCATCGCGGCGCGGGCCTCGGCGGCGGCAACGACGAGCGCGAGCAGACCCTGAACCAGCTGCTGGTCGAGATGGACGGCTTCGAGGCGAACGAGGGTGTCATCCTGATCGCCGCCACCAACCGTCCCGACGTGCTCGATCCCGCGCTGCTGCGCCCGGGCCGTTTCGACCGCCAGATCACGGTGCCGAACCCCGACATCAGCGGCCGCGAGCACATCCTCAAAGTCCATATGCGCAAGGTCCCGCTGGGCCCGGATGTGGACGCGCGGGTGATCGCCCGCGGCACGCCGGGCTTCTCCGGCGCCGATCTCGCCAACCTGGTGAACGAGGCGGCACTTCTGGCCGCCCGCTTCGGCAAGCGCGTCGTCACCATGTCCGACTTCGAGCAGGCCAAGGACAAGGTGCTGATGGGCGCCGAGCGGCGCTCCATGGTGATGACCGACGAGGAGAAGCTGGCGACGGCCTATCACGAGACCGGCCATGCGATCGTCAACATCGAGCTGCCCGAGTGCGACCCCTTGCACAAGGTGACGATCATCCCGCGCGGCCGTGCGCTCGGTGTCACCATGGCTCTGCCGGAGAAGGACCGCTACAGCTACACCAAGGGCTGGATGGAGAGCCGGATCGCCATGTGCTTCGGCGGCCGCATCGCCGAGCAGCTGATCTACGGCGAATCGCATCTGAATTCCGGCGCCTCCGACGACATCCGCCAGGCCACCGGCATGGCGCGCCGCATGGTGACCGAGTTCGGGATGAGCGAGAAGCTTGGGCCGCTGCGCTACAGCGAGAACGAGGAAGAGGTCTTCCTCGGCCACTCGGTGACCCAGCGCAAGAATGTCTCCGACGACACCGCCAGGCTGATCGACCAGGAAGTGCGGCGCATCGTCGAGGAAGGCGAGCAGAAGGCCCGCGAGATCCTGTCGAAGAATATCGACGGGCTCCACGTGGTCGCCAAGGCGCTGCTGGAATACGAGACGCTCTCCGGCGACGAGGTCCAGGCCTTGCTGCGCGGCGAGAAGATCCGCCAGGCCAACAGCGATTCCGACAAGCCGAAGCCGCGCTCCTCGGTGCCGACCGCCGGCGCCACGGTGCAACGCCCGACCGGTCTTGACCCGCGGCCGGGTACGGCGTGAGCACGGAAAGAACGGACACGATCGTCCCGAGCCCCGCCGAACGGCGGGGCTTTTCCGTTGCAGAAGGCGGGCGGCGCCGCTACCTGCTGCCGCGCGGGCTGCTGCGCGGTCCCGCGGCCGAGCGCGTGATTGAGGCGGGCGCCGCCTTGCCCCTGGCCGGCGGCGCCTTTGCCTTCTGCTTCGCCGAAAGCGCCGAGCGCAAGCCGGGCGAGGCCGGCATCCGCAAGCCGGTCTGGCTCGGCGATCTCGCCGCGCCGGATCGCGCGCTGCTGGACGGCCTGCTCGAGCCGCGCATGATCTGGGCGGGCTTCGATCTCCTGCGCCCGCTGATCATGGGCGTCGTCAACGTGACCCCCGACAGCTTCTCCGACGGCGGCGATTTCGCGCATGCCGACGACGCGATCGCCCAGGGCGTTCGCCTGGCGGAGCAGGGCGCCGACATCATCGACATCGGCGGCGAATCCACCCGCCCCGGCGCCCAGGAAGTCTCCGCCGAAGAGGAGATCCGCCGCGTCGTCCCCGTCGTCCGCGCCCTTTCCGAGCGCGGCCTCTGCGTCTCGATCGACACCCGCCATGCCGGGGTGATGGCGGCGGCGGTCGCGGCGGGTGCCCGCATCATCAACGACATCACCGCCCTGACCGGCGATCCGGACAGTCCCAAGGTCGCGGCCAAGTCCGGCGCGGCGATGGTGCTCATGCACATGCAGGGCGAGCCCCGCACCATGCAGGCCGACCCGCATTACGCCGACACGACCCTCGATCTCCTCGACTACTTCACCGAGCGCCTGGCCGATCTGCGCAACCTCGGCGTCGATCCCGCCCGCATCGCCCTCGATCCCGGCATCGGCTTCGGCAAGAAGGACCCGCACAACCTGCTGCTGCTCCAGGAGCTGGCCGCCTTCCAGGTCTTCGGCTGCCCGGTCCTGCTCGGCGTCTCCAGGAAGAGCTTCGTCGGCCGGCTCTCCCGCAAGGAGCCGCCGAAAGAACGCCTCGCCGGGTCCTTGGCCGCCGGCCTCGCCGGCCTCGACCAAGGCGTCCAGATCCTCCGCGTCCACGATGTGGCCGAGACCTACCAGGCCCGGGCGATCTGGGTGGCGATGGGCAGGTGACCGAACGAGGTCAACATGAAACGAAGCTTCTGGATGGTCTTGAGTTTCGTGATGCTGGGCCTGATCGTCCAGGTGCACCCGGTAGCCGCACAAGATCCGCCCAACGGGTTCTCGAAGGCGTTCTTCGAAGATATCGAGACGCCCTCTGAGATGACCGGCTTGTGGAATCGCGCTTTCGATCGGTGCGAAGCAGCCGCTCAGCAGCCGGTGGAAGATTGCATACTCGATCGTGCCGCGAAAATCATCGGCCACGGGAGTTTGACGGGTCCTCGCTGTGCGCACGTGTCTTATGCCATTGCCAGGCACTACTGCATCGTGATCGGATCAATCGCCGCGGACCTTATCGTCAAGTTTGAGCTCGATAGCGCTGACGGCTTCATCGAGGCGCAGGGCGATAGGTTGGAATTGGATCCCGCCGGCACGCAGGTGTGGTCATACTTGAACCGGAAGTGCCCAGCGCCCGCAGCTCCTGCCGGTTGTCACTTCGATGAGGTGTCACGCCGTTTAGATCCCGGCGCCAAGGATATTGCCTCGTGCAAGTCCATTGTCGAAGCGCATGGTCAGGTTGACTGCCTGATTGCGCACTGGTTCGCCGCACAAGTGCGCTCTGCCGAGACGGCGGAGAAAGTTGGCATTTCCGGCGACTTCTTCTTTCATCGAGGCGTGAAGCCGGCGATCAACGATCTTGCGCGGCATGCTCAGGCCAATTGCGCCCGGGCAGGGGCCGCCAGTGGCTCGGATTGCCTCGTCTCCAGCGTTGCCGCAGTTCTGCCTTACGGCAACGAGATGATGCCGTACTGCAGAGACATCGCAGACGACGTCGATCGCTATCTTTGTGTCTTGACCGGTGCCCTGGCGACCGACCTTTACGCAAGGATCGGCGTTGGACCTGCCGGCACCTTCTTGACGCAGTATGGGAGCGACCGGGAGCGAACGATTGACCGGGCAGATGCGGAAGTGGCGGTTTTCCTGGCAGAGAAATGTCGGAAGACCACCGACGGCACCCGATGCGGCCCCCAGGAACTGGCGCGCCGGCTTGAAGTCGCGCCCGACGCCCTGAAACAGTGCGATTTTTTGACCGAGGATCGGCAAAGCATAAACTGTCTCATGGCCAGCCATGTGGTCCAAACACTCCAGGCGGCCGACGGCCAGCTATGACGGCGAACCTGCGGTTTCGAATCTCGGAACGCCTAGCAGGGCCATTCGTCCGCGGTGGCAGCCATCGAAACCCCGCCCAAAAACCGCCATCCCCAATGCTATAATCCCCGCCAGGAACTCGAATCGGACCTAACCTATGACGCGCAAACTCTTCGGCACCGATGGTGTCCGCGGCCTCGCCAACAGCGAGCCGATCACCGCCGAGACCGCCCTCAAGCTGGCCTTGGTGGCCGGCGCCCATTTCACCCGCGGCGACCACCGCCACCGGGTGATCATCGGCAAGGACACCCGCCTCTCCGGCTACATGCTGGAGACGGCGATGACCTCCGGTTTTCTCTCGGCGGGAATGGACGTCATCCTGCTCGGCCCAATGCCGACCCCGGCCGTGGGCATGCTGACCCGCTCCATGCGCGCCGACCTCGGCGTCATGATCTCGGCCTCGCACAACCCTTATGAGGACAACGGCATCAAGCTGTTCGGCCCGGACGGGTTCAAGCTCTCCGACGAGATCGAAGCGGCGATCGAGGCGCGTCTTGCCTCGGGCGATCTCGCCAAGCTGCTGGCTCCTTCCGCCGAGCTCGGCCGCGCCAAGCGCGTGGATGACCCCGGCCGCTACATCGAGTTCGTGAAGTCGAGCTTTCCGAAGGGTCTCAGCCTCGCCGGCTTGAAGGTCGTTATCGATTGCGCCAACGGCGCCGCCTACAAGGTCGCCCCGACCGTGCTCTGGGAGCTGGGCGCCGAGGTGATCCCGATCGGCGTCGAGCCCAACGGCACCAACATCAACCGCGACTGCGGCGCCATGCATCCCGATCGCCTCAAGGCCTTGGTGCGCGAGCGCGGCGCCGATCTCGGCATTGCCCTCGACGGCGACGCCGACCGGGTCATAGTGGTCGATGAGCGCGGCCATGTGGTCGATGGCGACCAGCTGATGGGTGTCATCGCCCGGTCCTGGGCGGTGGCTGGCCGGCTCAAGGCCGACTGCGTCACCGCGACGGTCATGTCCAACCTCGGCCTGGAGCGATTCCTCCAGGCCCAGCGCATCGCCTTGAAGCGCACGCCCGTCGGCGACCGCTACGTGGTCGAGGAGATGCGCCGCAACGGCGGCAACCTCGGCGGCGAGCAGTCCGGCCATATCATCCTCACCGACTTCGCCACCACCGGCGACGGGCTGATGGCGGCGCTGCAGGTCCTGGCGGTCCAGGTCCAGGCCGACAAGCCGTCGAGCGAGACCCTCCGGGTCTTCGCGCCGCTGCCGCAGCTCCTGAAGAACGTGCGCTACCGCGCCGGCGCCGGCCTGCCGCTGGAGCAGGCCGCGGTGAAGGCCGCGATTGAGGCCGGCGAGGCGGAGCTCATCGGCAAGGGCCGGCTGCTGATCCGGAAGTCCGGCACCGAGCCGCTGATCCGCGTCATGGCCGAAGGCGAGGACGAGGAACTGGTGGCAAGGGTCGTCGCCGACATCGTGAAGGCGGTCGAAGCCGCCGCCGCATGAGCTTGCTCCGGCGGCTGGTCGTCCTCGCCTTGCTTCTGGCCAGCCCGGCGATCGCCGCCGACCCCCAGCCGCAGCTTCTCCAAGCCGGCTTCGCGGAAGAACGCCCCTGGCCCGAGGCGGCCCGCCGCGGCGGCTATGACCAGGCAGCGCTCAGCCTCACCAGCCCCGGCCTCGCCTTCTGGGTCGACGTCGCCCATCTCCAGCAGGGCGACCATCTGGTGCTCAGCCTGAAGAGCCCAGACCGCGGTATCATGGCGACGCGCGACATTCCTTTCAGTCGACCGACTGATCGCTTCTTCGCCTTCGCCGGTGCCAACCACCCGCAGCGCGGCTGGCAGTCCGGCCCCTATGTCGGGCGGGTTCAAGTCATCCGCGGCGACCAGATTCTCATCGAAGCGACACGCCAAATCGCCTTGCCATAGATCAATCGGTGAATAGAGTCCGCGGGCAGGGAGTGCCGCCATGCCTTCGGTCCAGTTCACGTCGCATCTCAGGAAGGTCGCACCGACCGGCAGCATGACGGTCGGCGGCGCGACCCTGCGCCGGGCGCTCGACGAAGTCTTCGCGCTGCATCCCAAAGTGAAGTCCTACGTGCTCGACGACCAGGAACGTCTGCGCAAGCATGTCGTCATCTTCGTCGACGGCGAACGTATTTCCGGCGGCAGCGACTTGATGCGGCCGGTCAGTCCCTCTGCCCAAATCTATGTTCTTCAAGCATTGTCGGGAGGATGAGATGGCGTCGCGTTTGCTGGTCGGCAGCCGCAAGGGACTCTTCGTCCTGGAACCGAAAGGCAGCGAATGGAAGATCGCGCAGCAGGCCTTCATCGGCCAGCCGGTCTCCCAGGTGCTCCACGACCCGCGCGACGGCAGCCTCTACGTCGCGCTCAACCTCGGCCATTTCGGCGCCAAGTTGCACCGCTCCGATGACCAGGGTACCACCTGGACCGAGGTCAGCGCGCCGGCCTTCCCCAAGCAAGAGGGGAAGGAAGATGCACCTAGCGTCGCCATGATCTGGGCATTGGAAGCGGCGGGCCTGGACATGCCCGGGGTGATCTGGGCCGGCACCATGCCGGCGGGCGTCTTCCAGTCCAAGGACAAGGGTGTCACCTGGACCCAGAACACTGCTTTCGACGCGATCCCCGGCAAGGCTGAGTGGTTCGGCGGCGGCAACGATGCGCCCGCTTTGCATTCGATCTCGATCCACCCGAAGGACAGCCGCAAGATGGTGGTCGGCATCTCCTGCGGCGGCGCCTGGGTCACCGAGGATGCGGGACTCACCTGGGGCAATGGCTGCAAGGGCATGTGGGCGGCCTATATGCCGCCCGATCAGAAACAGAACCCGGCCGCCCAGGACCCGCACCGGATCGTCCGGTGCCGCGACCATCCGGAGACGCTCTGGACCCAGCACCACAATGCCCAGTTCCGGTCCACCAATGGCGCCGCCGAGTGGAGCACGATCTCCGAGACCTTCGGCTTCGCCGTCGCCGCCCATCCGCGGAATGCCGAGACCGCCTGGTTCGTCCCCGCGCAGAAGGACGAGTTCCGCATCCCCGAGAACGGCGACTTCTGTGTCCTCAAGACCGAGGACGGCGGCAGGAGCTTCCGCCGCATCACCGCCGGCCTGCCGCCGAAACCCTGCTACGACCTCATCTACCGCCACGCCCTCGACGTCGATGAAGAGGGCCGCGCGCTCGCCTTCGGCTCGACCACGGGAAACCTTTGGGCAAGCGGGGATAGCGGCGAAAGCTGGCGCGTCGTCTCAAACCATCTGCCGCCGATCTACGTTCTTAAGTTCGCGCTTTAGGACGGAGCTGAGTCTCCACGTGAACTGCAAGAGATGCCCCTAAGAATCTGAAATTGAATTAATTTATCCTCTCTCCTCGTGGGAGGGGGTTGCGCAGGCTTATCGAGGCGCGGCCGACCCCCGGGTCGAAGAGCCGGGGGCGCAGCTGGGTGAGGGGGGGGGCGCCGGCAGGCGCGCAGCGCGTAAGCGCTCAGGGACGTGTTTGCTATCCAGGCGCTCTGACCATCGCGCGCGCCGGCGGCGGCTCTATGGTCCCGAGCAAATGAATCGCGCCGCCGAGATCGCGAGCCTGCAGCGCTTGGTCTCGGTATCGCGGAGATCAGCCGGAGCCGCGCCGCGGGGTTGGAGTTGGCGCTTGCCGTCCAGCAGGACACGCTCCAATCCCGCAACCGCTATCTGGCGAAGACGTCGGCAAAATTAGAACTCTGCGCCGCGGCCGGCCCAGTCCGGCGCTGGGCCGGCGAGCGCTTGGAGTTCCGTGACCTACCGGCTCGCACCTACATCACGGGTCGCTTGTCTTGGAACAAAAAGTGAACTATACCCGTCGCTTCGCTGCAGACACTCGCGTGTGTAAGTGAGATCTAGCCTCTGAACCCCGACGGGACCCCGACAGAATCAGCGGACCCCGACGGGACCCCGACGTCAACCAACCCCCACGGGACCCCCACGGAACCCGTCGACCCGGACGGAGACCGGCGGGACTGCTTTCAGACCGGCAGCAGCCAGCGCAGCAACAGGAAGGCGACGACCCCGGCGCCGATCGTGGCGAACAGGTTCTTGGCGAGATAGCTGACCGCGCAGGCGACCAGGGCGGCGAGCAAGGCCGGGTTGCTCCAGCTGATGTCGAGCTTGGTGCCGTCTCCCGGATAGAGCACGGTCGGCACGATGATCGCCGTCAGCACCGCGACGGGCACGAAGGCCAGCGCCCGCTCGATGATCGGCGGGAAGCGGAAATGGTTGGCGAAGAGATAGACCGGCCAGCGGATCACCAGGTTGATCAGCGCCATGCCGGCAATCATGAGTGCGGTGTTCATGCCCCAACCCTCATGCCCCAACCCTCATGCCCCAACCCTCATGCCCCAACCCCTCATGCCCAGGTCTTCTTTTCTTCAGGCGCGAGGTGGGCGGCATCTTCCTCGGTGGTGAGCCTGAGGCCGCGCTTGCGGATATCGAGGACCACGCCGACCACAATCCCGGCCAGCGCCGCCAGCATCAGGCCGAGCTTATAGGGCAGGGGATTGGCGATGACCGCCACCAGCCCGGCGGTGACCGCCGCGGCGAAGTAGGGCATCGAGGTCAAGAGCGGCACGACGATGCCGATGAAGGTCACCACCATGGCGAACTCTAGGCCCCAGTTCTGCACCTGCGGGAATCTTTGGCCGATGGTGATGCCGAGGAAGGTCCAGGTCTGCCAGTTGAGATACATGCCGATGCAGGAGGCTATGTAATACCAATGCGCATTAGCCCCACCGCCTTGCGTCCGGTACCGGCGCTCCATCACCGCGAAAGTTTCGTCGGTCAGGAAGGCGGCGAGCGGGAAGCGCCAGGCCTGGCTCAAGTGCCGCACGTGATCGACCAGGGTCGCGGCATAGAGCAGGTGCCGGAGGTTCAAGACGAAAGTCGCGAACCAGACGACCCAGATCCCCGATCCCGCACCCAGCAGCACGACGGCGATGAACTGCGCCGAGCCGGAGAAGACGAACAGCGACATCGCCATGGTCGCGAGCGGGCTCAGACCCTCGCCGGTCGCCAAGGTTCCGAACAGCAGGCCGAACGGAATCGAGCCGAACATGAAGGGCAGGGTATCCCTGAGCCCATGCCAGGCCTCGTCCAGCGGCGTCTGAGACTTCGGCGCATCGCTGCGCTCGAGCACTTCGGTCGCGGTCATGCGTTAGACCACGCCCATGTCGGCGCCGACGCTCACCCCCGGTGCCGAGCGTGCCGTCTGCGCGATGATGTTGAGACCCCGCTCCAGCACGCTGCGCTCCGGCGGTTCGCAGAGGCAGAGCCGGACCGCCGCCGGTGCGGTGCGGGTGGTGGCGAAGGCGCCGGCCGGCGTCACCGCCACGCCGCGCATCCGGAGCTCGAGCGCGAAGGCTTCCGCCGACCAGGGCTCGGGCAGCCGCATCCAGAGATGATAGGCCCTGAGCTCGGCCGAAAGATCATGGCCGGCCAGGATCTGCCGCGCGATCTTCTGCCGCGCGATCGCCTCTTCGCGATGCCCGTCGGCGAGCTCGCGGCCGATGCCGTTGCGGATCCAGTCGGCGCCGATCTCGGCGGTCAAGGGCGTCGCCATCCAGGTGGTCGAGCGCACGACCTGGGTGAAGTCGTCGCGGCTGCCCACGGGCAAGGCGAGGTAACCGACCCGGAGGCCCGGCGCCATCGACTTCGAGAGCGCGGTGAAATAATGGCCGAGCTCCGGCGCGAAGCTGGAAAGCGCCGGCGGCGTGTCGGCGCCCAACAGGAATCCGTAGACGTCGTCCTCGACGATCTTCACGCCATGGCGCTGGCAGATCGCCGCGATCTCGCGGCGGCGTTCGGCCGGCACCACCAGGGCAGTCGGGTTCTGCAGGTTGGTGACGCAGTAGAAGACCTTGGGATTGAGCGTGCGGCAGGCGGTCTCAAAGGCCTCGGGCTCGATGCCATGCTCGTCCATGGCGACGCCATGCAGGCGCACCCGCAGGAAGTCGGCCAGGCGGCGCAGGCCCGGATAGGTGAGGCACTCGGTGATCACCACGTCGCCGGGTTCGGTCAGTCCGCCGAGCGCCGCGGTCATGGCATGCTGGCCGCCGGCGGTCACGATCAGCCGCTCGGGCTCGATCGGGAAGCCGCACTCCGTCAGCCACTGCGCGCCGGCCGCGCGATGCGCCGCGACGCCGGCATGCGGGTGATAATCCATCAGCCGCGCGATGCCCGGCCGCGCGACGATGTCGGACAGCGTCTCGGCCAGAATCGAATCGCTGGTCATCGGCGTCGGGATGTTGACCGAGAGGTCGATGATCTGCGGCACGCCCAGCGGCGCCTCGATGTCGATCACCGATTGCGCCTTGCGGCGCCGCGCATCGGGACGCACGAAAGTGCCGCGCCCGACCTCGCCGCCGATCAAGCCGCGGCGCTCGGCCTCGGCGTAGGCGCGGCTCACTGTGCCGACCGTCACACCCAGGCGATATGCGAGATCGCGATGGGTGGGCAGTCGATCTCCAGGATTGAGATTTCCGCCCCGGACATCGACCGCAAGCGCTTCCGCAATCGCCAGATAGCGCGGTCCTTGGATTGATTCTATTTCAGGTCGCCACATTGTCATGGTGTCAATGTACCGATTGACTTCATCTGGCGTCAAGACATTATGACGTCAATCGCGACATTGAATCGGAAGTCGCGGGATTGCTCAGGAAAATGTCACAAATGGAGATCCAAATGTATCGATACAATTCTGAACACGGCAGCTTTCGACCGACCACCGGCGAGCGGCTGTCCACTTCCGGAATGCTCGTTCGCCTCGCGGAGACCATCGCCGTCGGGCTCGAGCGCCGTCGGCAGCGACTTGCTCTCGGCCGCCTGGATGACCGCATGCTCCGCGATATCGGTCTGACCTCGGCGGATGTGGAGGGCGAGGTTTCAAAGCCGTTCTGGAAGTAAGCATGCAACTCGACGTGTACCAAATCGACGCCTTCAGCGACCGGCCCTTCGCGGGCAATCCCGCGGGGGTCGTGCCGCTGAAGTCGTGGTTGCCCGACGCCACGCTCCAGTCGATCGCGGCCGAGATCAACCAGGCGGAAACCGCCTTCTTCGCGCCCGAAGGCGACCACTACCGCATCCGCTGGTTCACGCCGACCACCGAGGTGAAGCTCTGCGGCCACGCGACGCTCGCCAGCGCGCATGTCCTGCACTCGCTCGGCCAGGCGAATGGCAAGCTGGTCTTCGACAGCCTGTCCGGACCGCTCTCGGTCACGAAGTCCGGCGACAAGCTGGAACTGGATTTCCCGCGCCATGACGTCCGCCCGCAACCCGAAGCGCTGGCCAAGGTCGCCGCCTGTTTCGACGTGAAGCCGGTCGAGATGCATGTCGCCGAAAGCTACGACGCCTATCTGGCGCTCTACGAGAAGGCCGCCGATGTCGCGCGCCTCGTGCCGGATTTCGCGCGTCTCAACCAGGTCGACCGCACCGTGCTGGTGACCGCGCGCGGCGAGAACGGCATCGACTTCGTTTCCCGCTATTTCGCGCCCACCGCCGGCATCCCCGAGGATCCGGTCACCGGCTCGACGCATTGCGTGCTCGCCACCTTCTGGTCGCGGCTCCTGAACAAGAACACTTTCCACGCCAGGCAAGTCTCCAAGCGCAGCGGCGACCTCTGGCTGAAACTCGAAGGCGACCGCGTCAAGATCGCCGGCTTTGCCACCGCCGTGATGAAGGGCCAGATCACGGTCTGATCTCGGTGCGCCCCTCCCCCGACTTCGGGGGAGGCTGGGAGGGGGCCACAAACTCGCTACCCATGTTGATCGACCCCGAAACCTTCCTGCTCTTCCTCGGCGCGGTGATGATCCTGATGATCACGCCCGGCCCCAACATGGCCTTCGTGCTGACCAGCGGCGCCGCCTATGGCTGGCGCGGCGGGGTCGCGGCGGCCCTGGGCATCGGCGTGGTCGATCTCATCTTCACGCTGGTCTGCGCCTTCGGCCTCGCCGGCCTGCTTTCTGAATATCCCGATATGTTCGATGCGATCCGCTGGGCGGGTGCGGCCTACCTCATCTATCTCGCGATCAACTGCCTGCGCAGTGCCGCTGAAAAACCCGCGACGGCGGCGGTCCGCGCCGAGCCTTCGCGCTGGGCGATCTTCGTGCGCGGCCTCGCCTCGAACATCGCCAACCCCAAGGCGATCCTGTTCTTCCTGGTCTTCATCCCGCAATTCATCGATGCCGGGTCGGGCTCGGTCTTCGTGCAGTTCGTGGCCCTGGGTTGCGCGCTCGCCGTGATCGGCACGCTGTTCCACGGCTCATTGGGCGCGCTCGGCGCTGCGGGTGCCGCGCTCGCCGGGCAGGGCGCCAAAACAAAACGCGGCCTGCACTATCTGCAGGCCGCGGTGTTTCTCCTGATCGCCGGTCGCTTGCTGCTCGGTTAGCCGAAGCGGCCGGTGATGTATTCCTGGGTCTTCGGCATCGAGGGCGAGGTGAACAGCTTCTCGGTGGTGTCGAACTCGATCAATTCGCCCAAAAACATGAAGGCGGCGAAGTTGGTGCAGCGCGCCGCCTGCTGCATGTTGTGGGTCACGATCGCGATCGTGTAATCGACCTTCAGCTCGTCGATCAGCTCTTCGATCTTCGCGGTGGAGATCGGATCCAGCGCGGAGCAGGGCTCGTCGAACAGGATCACCTCGGGCTTCACCGCCACGGTGCGGGCGATGCAGAGGCGCTGCTGCTGGCCGCCGGAGAGGCCCTGGCCGCTGGTGTGGAGCTTGTCCTTCACCTCGTCCCAGAGGGCGGCGCGGCGCAGCGCCGATTCCACCCGCTCGTCCATCTCTGCCTTCGAGAGCTTCTCGTAGAGCCGGATGCCGAAGGCGATGTTCTCGTAGATCGACATCGGGAAGGGCGTCGGCTTCTGGAACACCATGCCGACCCGGGACCTGAGGCTGTCGGCGGATTCCTTCGAGGTCAGGATGTTCTCGCCGTCCATCAGCACCTCGCCCTCGGCGCGCTGCTTCGGATAGAGCTCGTAGATCCGGTTGATGATGCGCAGCAAGGTGGACTTGCCGCAACCCGACGGGCCGATGAACGCGGTCACCGCCCGGTCGTAGAGCGGCAGGTTGATGTTCTTCAGCGCCTTGGTCTGGTCGTAGTAGAAGTTGAGGTTGCGGATCGAGATCTTTTCCTTGCCGGCCGCGTTGCGGACGGTTTCGGGGAGAAATTCGGCGTTCATCGCTGCGCCTTCTTTGCAGTGAGCATGCGGGCAAAAACACTGAGGGTCAGCACCGAGAGGGTGATCAGCAGGGCGCCGGTCCAGGCGAGCTGCTGCCAGTCCTCATAGGGGCTGAGCGCGAACTGGAAGATCACCACCGGCAGGCTGGCCAGCGGCTGGTTCAAATTGGCGCTCCAGAACTGGTTGTTGAGCGCGGTGAACAGGAGCGGCGCGGTCTCGCCGGAGATGCGGGCGACCGCCAGCAGCACGCCGGTGGTGATGCCGGTGCGCGCCGCCCGATAGGCGATCGAGACGATCATCTTCCAGCGCGGCGTGCCGACCGAGGCAGCGGCTTCGCGGAGCGTATCCGGCACCAGCCGCAGCATGTCCTCGGTGGTGCGGACCACGATCGGGATCACCAGGATCGCCAGCGCCAGCGCGCCCGCGATGCCGGAGAAATGTCCCATGGTTGTCACGAGGAGTTCATAAACGAACAGGCCGACCACGATCGAAGGGGCCGAGAGCAGGATGTCGTTGATGAAGCGGACGATATGGGCGAGACGGCGGTAGCGGCCGTATTCGGCGAGGTAGGTGCCGGCCAGGATGCTGATCGGCGTGCCGATGAGGATGCCGATCACGGTCATCACCACGCTGCCGAAAATCGCGTTGAGCAAGCCGCCTTCCTCGCCCGGCGGCGGCGTCATCTCGGTGAAGACCGCGAGGCTGAGGCCGCTGATGCCGTTGTAGAGCAGGGTGCCGAGGATGATCGCCAGCATGGCGAGGCCGAGCAGGGCGGAGCCGACCGAGAGGCCCATCATGAGCCTGCTGCGGGCGCGGCGGCGGACGGGGAGTACAGCGTTCGCCATGGCTTACTTCCCCTGCTTTTCCATGCGGTGGAGCATCCAGCGCGCGGCGGCAAGCACGATGAAGGTGACGACGAAGAGGATCAGGCCGAGGGCGATCAGCGACGAGGTGTAGATGTCGCCGGTCGCCTCGGTGAACTCGTTGGCGATGGTGGCCGAGATCGTGGTGCCCGGCGCCATGATCGAGGCGGCGATCTTATGCGCGTTGCCGATCACGAAGGTGACCGCCATGGTCTCGCCGAGGGCGCGGCCGAGCGCCAGCATGACCGCGCCGATGACGCCGGCCCGGGTATGCGGGATGACGACCCGGCGCACCACTTCCCATTTGGTGCAGCCGAGGCCGTAGGCCGCTTCCTTCAGCACCGACGGGACGGTCTCGAACACGTCTCGGGTCACCGAGGAGATGAAGGGCAGGATCATGATTGCCAGGATGAGCGCCGCGGTGAACACGCCGATGCCGTAGGGCGGCCCGGCGAACAGGCTGCCCAGCACCGGCACGCCGTGGAAGAAGTCGATGACGGCAGGCTGGAAATTGCGCTGCAGGAACGGCGCCAACACGAACAGGCCCCAGATGCCGTAGATGATCGAGGGAATGCCGGCCAGGAGCTCGATCGCGATCGCGATCGGGCGCGCCAGCCAGGCCGGGCAGAGTTCGGTCAGGAAGACCGAGATGCCGAGGCCGACCGGCACCGCGATCAGGAGCGCGATCGCCGAGGTCAGCAGGGTGCCGTAGATCGGCGCCGCGGCGCCGAACTTGTCGGTCGCGGGATTCCAGCTCTGGCTGACCAGGAACTCGAAGCCGAAGGTCTGCAAAGCCGGGATCGAGCCGTGGATCAGCGAGACGAACACGCCGCCGAGAACGAGAAGCACCAGGCACGCCGAGCCGAAGGTCAGGGCGTGGAGCACGCGGTCGCCCATCGGACCGGGGCTGGTTCTGGGTCTGGTTTCGCCGGTCGCAGTCAAGGTTCCGCTCAGGGACATCTCGGTCATCTCGACGCTTGATCCATAGCAGGTTGGAGGTGAGGCGGGTAGCGAACGAAACGGGGAGCCGGTTGGCCGACTCCCCGCGCGTTTGTCTTCCTGCGGGCGGTGGACTTACATCCCCGCGTAGACCGGCTTGCCGCCGGAGGTCACGTTCTCGGACCAGCTCTTCTTGATCAGGTCCACCAGGCTGTCCGGCAGCGGCACGTAGGCGAGCTCGTCCGCCATGGCGTCGCCGTTCTTGTAGGCCCAGTCGAAGAACTTCAGCGCTTCGGCCACCGCGGCCGGATCCTTCGGCTCCTTGTGGACCAGGATGAAGGTCGCACCCGAGATCGGCCAGCTCTCGGCGCCGGGCTCGTTGGTGAGGATCATGTAGAAGCCCTTCGCGTTGGCCCAGTCGGCCGCACCGGCCGCCGCCTGGAAGGCCGCCGCCGACGGCGCAACCGCCTTGCCGTCCTTGTTGACCAGCTTGGCGAAGGTCATGTTGTTCTGCTTGGCATAGGCATACTCGACGTAGCCGATCGAGCCGGCGGTCTGCGCGACGTTGCCGGCGACGCCTTCGTTGCCCTTGGCGCCGATGCCGGTCGGCCATTCGAGCGCCGAGTTCGCACCGACCTTGTCCTTCCAGTCGCTGCCGACCTGCGCAAGATAGGTCGAGAAGATGAAGGTGGTGCCCGATCCGTCGGAGCGGTGCACGACGGCGATCGCCTGGTCGGGCAGCTTCAGCGACGGGTTGTGCGACTGGATCTTCGGGTCGTTCCAGGTCGTGATCTTGCCCTGGAAGATGTCGGCCAGGGTCGCGCCGTCGAGCACCAGGTCACCCGGCTTGATGCCTTCGAGGTTGACCACCGGCACGACGCCGCCCATCACGGTCGGGAACTGGGTCAGGCCGGCCTTCTCGAGCTCTTCCGGCTTCAGCGGCATGTCGCTGGCGCCGAAGGTCACGGTGTCGGCTTTGATCTGCTTGATGCCGCCGCCGGAACCGATCGACTGGTAGTTCAGGCCCACGCCGGTCTCCTTGTGGTAGGCGTCAGCCCACTTGGCGTAGATCGGATACGGGAAGGTCGCACCGGCACCCGAGATGTCGGCTGCGGTGGCGGCCGCCGGGATGGCGAGCGCCGCGGAGCTGAACAAAGCAGCTGCCGCGATAAAGCGGGTCAAATCCAGTTTCATAGGAGCCTCTCCTCCGTTTCGGAACGCAGAAATCTGCGCGCCGGTCCCCATCAACGACCGTCGTTTTCCTACGACGTTGCTAAAAAGCGACCCACGCGATGGGCTGGAAGCTAGGCAGGATCGGTTGCACTTTGATGACAGTGATCGAACGGAAATATGTCAAATCGGGGAAGGTTGGGTGTTGGCTGGGGATGCCCAGGGGGATGGCCCGGCTTGCCGGAGGGCGGGAAATCGGCTACCACCCAGCCGATATCCACCGGCCCATAATATTGGGCATTAATGCCAACCCCTGACCCCAGAGATCGGGCGCCCGATGTCCTCACCCGGCGAAAGATTCCTTTTGCCTGCAGGCCTTTCCGACGGCCTGCCGCCGGAAGCCGGCTTCGAGGCGGCGATCGTCGAACGGTTAATGGCGGCCTTCGCGGCCTGGGGCTACGAGCGCGTCAAACCGCCGCTGATCGAGTTCGAGGACAGCCTGCTCTCCGGCCCGGGCGAGGCCATGGCGGCGGACACCTTCCGCCTGATGGACCCGGTGTCGCAGCGGATGATGGGGCTCCGGGCCGACATCACCCCGCAGGTCGGCCGAATCGCCGCCAGCCGCCTCACCAACGCGCCGCGGCCGATTCGCCTCTCCTATGCCGGCCAGGTCCTGCGGGTGAAGGGCGAGCAGATGCGCCCCGAGCGCCAGATCGGCCAGGCCGGCGTCGAGTTGATCGGCACCACCGCCGCCGCGGCCGATGCCGAGGTGATCCTGCTTGGCGCCGAAGCGCTGAACGCGGTCGGCGTGAAAGAGCTGGTGGTCGATCTCAACGTGCCGACCCTGGCGCCGGCGCTGCTGTGGGAAGCCGGCATCGGCGATGCCAGAAACCTGATCGCGGCACTGGATCGCAAGGACATGACCGCCGTGCGCCAGGCGGCCGGCGAGCTCACGCCCTTGCTCGAGGCGCTGATCCATGCGGTCGGTCCGGCGGACACCGCCATCGAGGCGCTCGACGCGCTGCCGCTGCAGGGCTCCGCCGCGAAGCAGCGCGAGCGGCTGCGCGAAGTGGTGATGCTGATCCGCGCCGCGCGGCCCGACCTCACGCTCACCATCGATCCCACCGATCACCGCGGCTTCGAGTATCACACCGGCGTCACCTTCTCGCTGCTGGCGCCGGCGGTGCGCGGCGATTTCGGGCGCGGCGGCCGTTATGTGAACCAGGCCGGCGAACCTGCGACCGGCTTCACGCTCTATCTCGATACCCTGCAGCGGGCGCTGCCGGCGCCGGCGGCGCCGAACCGCGTCTTCGTGCCGAACGGCACGCCGGCCACGCAGGCGCAGAAGCTGCGCGGCGAAGGCTGGGTGACGATCCAGGGCCTGGAAGCGGTGAAGGATGATGCGGTGGAAGCGTGGCGGCTCGGCTGCACGCGGCTCTGGCGCGACGGCGAGTTGGCCGAACTGAAGTAGGAGTTTAGAGGCGTGGCGAATGTTGCAGTGATCGGCTCCCAATGGGGCGACGAGGGCAAGGGCAAGATCGTGGACTGGCTCTCGGAGCGCGCCGACGTGGTGGTGCGCTTCCAGGGCGGCCATAATGCCGGCCACACCTTGGTCATCGGCAACCAGACCTACAAGCTCTCCTTGCTGCCCTCGGGCATCGTGCGCTCCAAGCTTTCGGTGATCGGCAACGGCGTCGTGGTCGATCCCTGGGCGCTGCTGAAGGAGATCGACACCCTGCGCGGCCAGGGCGTCACCGTGACGCCCGACAATCTCGCACTCGCCGAGAATGCCGCCCTCATCCTGCCGCTGCATTCCAAGCTCGACATCCTGCGCGAGGAAGCGCGGGGTGCCGCCAAGATCGGCACCACCGGCCGCGGCATTGGCCCGGCTTATGAGGACAAGGTCGGCCGCCGCGCGATCCGCGCCTGCGACCTCCAGGATCTCGACAGCCTGGCCCCGAAGGTCGAGGCCCTGCTGCTGCACCACAACGCGCTGCTGAAAGGCATGGGTGCGCCGGAAGTGGACGGCCGCGAGCTCATCCAGCAGCTCCGGGAAGTGGCGCCGAAGATCACGCCCTTCATCCGCGTGGTCTGGAAGGAGCTCAACGACCGCCGTCGCCGCGGCGACCGCATCCTGTTCGAAGGCGCCCAGGGTGTCATGCTGGACATCGACCACGGCACCTCGCCCTACGTGACCTCGTCCAACACCGTGGCCGGCCAGATCGCCGCGGGTGCGGGCATCGGCCCGCGCGCGGTCGGCTATGTCCTTGGCATCACCAAGGCCTACACGACCCGCGTCGGCTCCGGTCCCTTCCCGAGCGAGCTCTTCGACAAGATCGGCGAGACCATCGGCGAGCGCGGCCGCGAGTTCGGCACCGTCACCGGCCGCCGCCGCCGCTGCGGCTGGTTCGACGCGGCCTTGGTGCGCCAGTCGGCGAAAGTCTCGGGCATCGACGGCATCGCGCTCACCAAGCTCGACATCCTCGACGGCTTCGAGGAATTGAAGATCTGCACCGGCTACACTATCGACGGCCAGGAAGTCGATCACCTGCCGGCGGCGACCCAGCTTCAGGCCAAAGCGAAGCCGGTCTACGAGAGCATCGAAGGCTGGAAGGAATCCACCAAGGGCGCCCGTTCCTGGGCGCAGCTCCCGGCGCAGGCGATCAAATACATCCGCCGCGTCGAGGAGTTGATCGAGGTGCCCGTCGCCCTGCTCTCCACCAGCCCGGAACGCGACGACACCATCCTGGTGACCGACCCCTTCGCGGATTGAGGCGAAGGCGGTGGATCATGGATGATCCGACCCATTCGCTCTTCTTCTACGCTGCAGTCGCGGCGATTGTGCTGCTGGCGCTGTCGCTCTGGTCGCTCAAGCAGCGCGGTCGCATTCCGATTCCGCGGCTTTCTCCGCGCGGCAAGCTGTTGCTGATCGCCGGAGCGTTCCCCCTCACGGTTCTCATAGCGCTCCTCCTGCAGTTCCTTCAACGATACCGTTGAGCGTAATACCGGCCATGGAGGTGCCGCGAGGAGAGGACGTGACGGAGCTCTATCCCTGGATCAAGCTGGTGCACATCGCCGCGGTCGCGGCGAGCGGCAGCCTGTTCGCGCTGCGCGGCTTGCTGCTGATCCTCGATCGACCCTGGGCGATGGCGCGGCCGGTCCGCACCTTGAGCCAGGCGATCGACACCCTGCTGCTGGCGGCGGCCATCACGCTGACCGTCATCATCGGCCAGTATCCTTTCGCGGACGCTTGGCTGACGGCGAAGGTGCTGCTGCTCGTGCTCTATATCGCGCTCGGGGTGATCGCCTTCCGCAAGGAACGCAGCAAGGCCGCGCGTATCTTCTATTGGCTGGCGGCGCTCGCCGTCTTCGGCTTCATCGTCTCCGTCGCCTTGACGCACGACCCGCGCGGCCTGTTCAGCTTGCTCTAGTCTAGCATTTGGCTGCCATCACAACCCCGGCTAGAATGCACCGATGAGACTAAGGTCGCGCCAGTACTTCTTAGGCGCGCTTGCCGTCGGGCTGCTGGCGGCCAGCGCCTATTGGTATGCCCTCATGCACCAGGACAATGTAGCTCTGGCGCAGAGATGGATCGACGCGGGCCGATCGCTCCAACTGCTTGCGGCGGAGGCCAACGAAACCTCAGTCGGCCCGGATCGGTTGAGTTACTTTCGCACGGCCTATCTGAATGCCCTCGATATCTATCCCGGGCTGGCTTTCGCAGACCGCAAACTCCTCAAGGATGCGCACACGGAGGCGGAGCGAATTGGGACGACAGGGCACCACTTCGTCGTTGGAATCGATTCCACGACGCTCGAACTGCGCAGTGGCCAATTCTTCCGAAGGGCCTTGGAAATTGATCCGAACAATTCTGCGGCAAAGGCCGGCTTGCGTGAAGCGGTGGGTTACCTGCTTGCCGTCACTCGAGGCTGTGGCGAGCTATGCGGTCCAAGCCTGATCTATCAGCGCATCCTGGAACTGGACCGAGAACAGGTCGAGGCGGACCGGCGGGATCCAGAGGCGCAGTTCGCTCGGGATGCCGAAGTCCTGATCCGGAACGGCGCAGTATATGATGCCGCCGTGCTGCTGCAGGTCGTGCAAGAGCGGGCTCCGGGCAACAGCGAGGCTGCCGTGCTCCAGCCCGAGATATTGCGCCGCGTGCTCGAAAGGGGATGGCGCGAGATCAAGCTCGGAGACTCTGGATATGGAGCTTTGCAGTGGCTGAAACAGGCAAGGGCGCTGGACCCGGCTGGCGCCGAGACGAAGCAGCTCGGTGTTGCAGTGGCCGACAGCATCGCCGTGGCGGGCGATCGGAAATTCTTGCTGCATATTCGCGGGCGGGGCGGCGATCCGCTGATGACCTATCACGACGCGCTGGAGATCGACCCAGACAACGCCAATGCCAACGGAGGCATCGCCGCGCTTCTGCTCTATTGGGAGGTCAGCCGCGACATGGATAATGGCGCGACTGCCGACATCAAGCGGGCGCTCGAAACGGTGGCCGCCGAAGATCCCGAGCGGCCAGGCTTGGCGAAGCTGCGTCAGCTCATGGGGCAATCGGCCGCAAACTAGCCGGCATCCTCCAGGAAGCGGGTTGACGGCGGAGGTTCTGCTGCTCGTCCTCAATATCGCGCTCGGCATTCGCGCCTTCCGGAACGAACCACGCGCGGGCGTTAGACCGCGACGTCGGTGTCGACCGCCAGCACGGCTTGGCCCTGGGTGTAGAGCTGATAAAGCTGCCCTTCCAGGGTGGTCGTGCCGTCGCCGTTCGAGCCGCCGGCACCGGCTTCGGTCCAGCCGTCGCCGAAGACCAGGGAGTCGCCGGCGTCGCCGGCGACGATCAGCGCGTCGCCCGCGCCGGCCGGGTGCGGGCTTGCGCCCGGGTCGACATCGGAATGGTGCAGAGTGCCGATGCCCAGCACATCCGACGCATGCAAGGTGAGGGTGTTGTCGCCGGAGCCGGTGAGGTCGATCTTCTCGATGCCCGTGACCCGGATGCCCGCGGTCAGGTCGAGATGCAACCCCGCGCCGTCGATGAACAACGTGTCGAAGCCGCCGCCGCCATCGACCTCGAGGGATTCGGTCGTGGCGACATGGAAGCTGTCGTTGCCAGCGCCGCCCTGGAAGACGTTGTCGCCGTCGTCTTCGCCGAAGAAGAGATCGCTGCCGCCGGCACGCCCTGCCAGCAGCAGCTCGTCGCTGCCGTGGATGGAGATCTTGACCTGCTGGCCGTGCCCGTCGGCGGTCATGACGGCGAAGCTGTCGGCGAGCGTGCCGCCGGCGCCGAGCGCCTGCACGTCGGGATCGGCGTTGTTGAGCACATAGGTCCAATGGCCGGCGCCGTCCACCGACCAGCTGCCGTGCAGCGCGGTGCCGGCGGCGTTGGGCTGGGTCCCGGACTCCCCGTTGTCGAGATCGGACACAACGAGCGTGCCGGAAACCGAGGAGAGACTGCCGCCGTCCTCGGTCACAGTGCCGAAGATGTCGCCGGACACGCTGGGGACGTCGTTGACGCCGTGCAGGGTGATGGTGACCGCCTGGCCGGCCGAGCCGTCGGCGCTGGTGACGACGAAGCTGTCGGTCGCCGTGGCGCCGGCGGCGAGGGCCTGGACGTCGAGCAGGAAGTCGTTGCGCGTGTACGACCAGAATCCATCGGCATCGACCGTCCAGCTGCCGTATTTCGCGGACCCGCTTTCCGCCTTGGTCCCGGAATCGCCGAGGTCGGGGTCGATGACGATCAGCGTGCCCGAGGCGGTCTTGACGGCGGCATCCTCGGTGAGGTCGCCGGTCGAGACTCCGAAGAAGAACGGCACGCGGTTGCCGTCGATGGTGATCGAGACGGTCTCGCTCGCGGATCCGTCCAGGCTCTTCACCACGAAGCTGTCGCTGAGGGTCGCGTCCTTGGCGAGGATCGCAACCGCCGGATTGGTCTGGTCGACGGTGTAGCTCCAATGCCCGTCGGCATCGACCGACCAGCTGCCATAGGTCGCCGTGCCGCTTGCCGCCTGGGCGTGCGACTGGTCGTGGTCGAGATCGGTCACGGTCAGCGTGCCGGTCGCCGCCACGCTGCTGTCCTTCGTCACCTCGCCCGCCTTGTCGCCGGAGATCGCGGCCAGGTCGTTGATGCCATCGACAAACACGTTCACGTCAACGACGTTGCTGTAGGCCTCGCCGTCGAACACCTTGTATTTCAGGCTGAATGCCGCCTCCTCGCCTGCCGCCAGATAATCGAGGCTCAGGCCGGGGTCGAAATGCATGAGGCCATCCGGATCCAAGATGAGCCCGGCCGAGGCCGTTCCTTCGACGACGAAAGTGAAGCTCGTATTGTCCGGATCGCGAAGCGTCGGCCCGATCTTCGTAAGATCGAATGAATTTGCAGCATCCTCAAAGGTGCCGATGTTGATGCTCTCGAACAGCTTTCCGGTCGGACCGACAAGCGCCGGCGCGTCGTTGTGGCCGTGGATGGTGACGGTGACCTCCTGGCCGGCGGTGCCGTCCAGGCTCTTGACGACGAAGCTGTCGGTCAGCGTGCCGCCGGTCGCCAGCGCATTGACCGTCGCGTTGCCGTCATCGACCGCGTAGTTCCAATTCCCGTCGGCATCGACCGACCAGCTGCCGTAGGTCGCCGTGCCGCTCTGCGCAAGCGCCTGCGATTGGTCGTGGTCGAGATCGGTTACCGTCAGCGTGCCGGTCACCGCGATGCCGCTGTCCTCCGTCACCGCCCCGGTCTTGTCTCCGGTGATCGAGGCCAGGTCGTTTATGCCCCCGATAGCGAACCTGATGGTGACGATGTTGCTGTCCGCCTCGCCATCGGAAACCTTGTAAGGCAGACCGAACTCTACGGTCTCTCCGTCGGCCAGGTAGTCGTAATTGCCTGCAACATTCACATGCCAGGTGCCGTCCGGATCCAAACTGAGCCCGACCGGCCAAGTCCCTTCCTCGGCAAAGGTGAAACTTGTGCTGTCCGGATCGACGATCGAGGTGGACGCCGCCAAGTCGTCCGAACCCGCGATGTCCTCGCTGATTCGGATCGCGAGCAAGCTCGTCGAAATCACCGGCGCGTCGTTGTGGCCGTGGATGGTGACGGTGACCGCTCGGCTCGCCGTGCCGTCCAGGCTCTCGACGGTGAACGTGTCGGTCAGGGTGTCGCCGGTCTTCAGCGCGTTGACCGTGGCATCGCCGTCATCGACCGCGTAGCTCCAGTTTCCGTCGGCATCGACCGACCACTTGCCGTAGGTCGCGGCGACGTCGTTCGCAGCCTGGGTATGCGCCTCGCCGTTGTCGGGATCGATCACCGTCAGCGTCCCGGTCGCCGCCGCGCCGCTGTCCTCGGTCGCATCGCCGGTCTTGTCGCCGGAGATCGAGGCCAGGTCGTTGTCGCCGTGGAGCGTGATGGTGAGTTCCTGGGTGGTGCTGCCGTCCAGGCTCTTGGCCGTGAAGGTCTCGACCAGCGTTTCGCCGGCCCCCAATGCCACCAGCACCGGGTCGCCGCTGAACGGAACATAGGTCCAGCCGCCGTCGGCCAGCACCTGCCAGGCGCTGTGCGCGCCGATGAAAGTGTCCGCCTGGAAGGAGGACTGGCCGGGATCGGGATCGCTGATGGTCATCTGCCCGAAGAACACGCCCTCATGGACCGCAAGCTCGCCCGTGGTCGTTCCACCGATCGTCGGCACGCCGTTGAGGTGATGGATCGTCACCGTCACCGTCTGGCTGGCGCTGCCGTCCAGGCTCTTGACCTTGAAGCTGTCGGTCAGCGTGTCGGTCTCGCCCAGACCGGCGACGGCGGGATTGCCGGCATCGACCGCGTAGGTCCAGTTCCCGTTCTTGTCGACCGCCCAGCTGCCGTAGGTGCCGAGGCCTGAGGTCGCCTGGGCAAAGGCCTCGTCGTGGTCGGGATCGGTGACGGCCAGCGTCCCCGCGGTGAAGGGCAGCAGTCCCACGTCGCCGGTCTTGTCGCCGGAAATGCTCGCGGCGTCGTCATGGCCGTGGATGGCGATCTGGATGATCTTGCTCGCCGTGCCGTCCTTGCTCTTGACCGTGAAGCTGTCGGTCAGCTTCTCGCCGTCCTTCAGCCCGTTGACCGCCGCGTTGCTGTCGTCGGCGGTGTAGCTCCAGTGTCCGTCGGCATCGACCGACCAGGAGCCGTAGGTCGACGTGCCGCTCTCCGCGAGCGTCTTCGATTGGTCGTGGTCGAGATCGCTCACCGTCAGCGTGCCGGTCGCGGCGCTGCCGCTGTCCTCGGTGGTCTCACCTTCCACGTCGCCAGAGATCGAGGCGGCGTCGTTGGCGCCCAGCACCAGAACCGAGAAGGTCAGTGTATTGCTGTCCGCTTCTCCGTCGGAAACCTTGTATTGCAGCACCGCGTGCGTGGTCTCCCCGCTCGCCAGGTAGTCGTAGTTTCCCGCCAGGTTGATGTGCAGGGCGCCGCCGGGATCGAGCGTAAGGCCGGCCGGCGCGGTGCCGTCGACTTCGAAGGTGAAGCTGGTGCTGTCCGGATCGACCACCTTCACTTCGTTCGAAAGATCGAGTCCGGAGTTCAGGTTCTCGTCGATAACGGCGCCCCCGGCTTGCGTCGTAATCACCGGCGCGTCGTTGTGGCCGTGGATGGTGACGGTGACCGCCTGGCCCGCCGTGCCGTCCAGGCTTTCGACGGTGAAGCTGTCGGTCAGGGTGCCGCCGGTCTTCAGCGCGTTGACCGTGGCGTTGCCGTCATCGACCTGGTAGCTCCAGTGGCCGTCCGCATCCACCGACCACTTGCCGTAGGTGGCGGCGACGTCGTTCGCAGTCTGCGTATGTGCCTCGCCGTTGTCGGGATCGATCACCGTCAGCGTCCCGGTCGCCGCCAGGCCGCTGTCCTCGGTGGCATCGCCGGCCTTGTCACCCGAGAGCGAGGCCAGGTCGTTGTCGCCGTGCAGCGTGACGGTGATCTCCTGGGTCTTGCTGCCGTCCAGGCTCTTGGCCGTGAAGGTCTCGACCAGCGTGTCGCCGGCCCCCAATGCCACCAGCACCGGGTCGCCGTTGAACGGAACATAGGTCCAGCCGCCGTCGGCCAGCACCTGCCAGGCGCTGTGCGCGCCGACCACGCTGTCCGGCTGGAAGGAGGACTGGCCGGGATCGGGGTCGCTGATGGTCATCTGCCCGAAGAACACCCCGTCATGGACCGCGAGCTCGCCGCTGGTCGTGCCGCCGATGGTCGGCACGCCGTTCTGGTGATGGATCGTGACGGTGACCGTCTCGCTGTCGCTGCCGTCGAGGCTCTTGACCGTGAAGCTGTCGGTCAGGGTGTCGGTGGGGCCGAGATTGGCGACGGCGGCATTGCCGGCATCGACCGCGTAGGTCCAGTTGCCGTCGGCATCGACCGACCAGCTGCCGTAGGTCGCGAGGCCCGAGGCGGCCTTGGTGTGGGCCTCGCCCGCATCCCGGTCGGTGACGGTGAGGGTGCCGTGGACCGGCTCGCCGGCATTGACGGCGCTGCCGCTGTTCTGGCCGGCGATCCGGGCGAGGTCGTTGGTGCCGTTGATGGTGACGCTGATGACCTTGGAGGCGCTGTGGTCCTGGCTGAAGATGGTGAAGCTGTCGGTCAGCTTGTCGCCGACCCCCAGCGCCTGCACCGCCGCGTTGGCATTGTTGAGCTTGTAGCTCCAATGGCCGTCGGCATCGACCGACCAGGTGCCGTAGGTCGCGGCCGCGTTGTTCACGACCGCGGTGTGGGACTGGCCGGGATCCTTGTCGACCACCGTGACGGTGCCGGTCGAGGTCAGGACTCCGTCTTCCTTCACCGCCTTCACGAAGGTCACGCCGGTGAAGCTGGCGCCGCCATCGCCGTGGATGGTGATGGTGACGGTCTTCGACGCGCTGCCGTCCTCGCTGCTGACCACGAAGCTGTCGGTCAGGGTCTGGCCGCCGTCCAGCGCGATGACCGCGGCATTGGCGGAATCGAGATTGTAGGTCCAGTGACCACCGGCATCGACCGACCAGCTGCCGTAGCCGGCGCTGCCGGCCGCCGCCTTGGTGTGCGCCTCGCCGGCGTCCTTGTCGCTGACATCGAGCATGCCGGAGGCGCTGAACGTCGTGGTCTCGGTGACGTCGCCGCTGCTCTGCCCGCTGATCGAAGCGAGGTCGTTGGTGCCGTTGATGACGATAAGGACCGTCTTCGACGCGCTGCCGTCCTGGCTGGTGACCACGAAACTGTCGAAGAGCTTGTCGCCGGCGCCGAGCGCCTGGATCGCCGGGCTGGCATCGTTGAGCCTGTAGCTCCAGTGGCCGTCGGCATCGACCGACCAGCTGCCGTAGGCCGTCGTCGCGTTGGTCACGACTATGGCTTGCGCCTCGCCCGGATCCTTGTCGCTGACCGTCAGCGTCCCGGTCGCCGTCAGCGCCCCGTTTTCCTTGACGTATTTCGACGCCGTGCCGCTGATGCTCGCCTTGCTGTTCGCCATGTCGCTCCCCATCCTGGTCGCTAATGAGGCGAAGGCTTGGCGCCCTTCTTCAACCTCCGGCCGCAGCCGTCATCATCCTTGCAATGGCCGCCGCTGTCATCCTGTCTTTGGCCCCGCGGGCCCCATTTAACCAAAGAAGCTTCCACGACAGCGGCCCGGGAACCGGCCTGCTGTGGAAAAACGGAATCCAATCCTTGCCGGGCTGGCAACGCTGACCGCAAATCGGATCCGCTCCGAGCGCAGCCGGCCGCGCTCCGGTTCAGCGGCGCCGAAGGCGACGGCGTCCTCTGCGACGGAAGCGGCCTAGCCGGCGGCATCCTCCAGAATCATCGCCGCCGCCTTCTCCGCGATCATGATCGTGGGCGAGTTGGTGTTGCCGGAGGTGATCGTCGGCATGATCGACGCATCGGCGACCCGCAGGCCCGCCAGCCCGCGCAGCTTGAGCCGCGCATCGACCACCGCCATCGGGTCGTCGCCCATCCGGCAGGTGCTCACGGGATGGAAGATCGTGGTGCCGATCTGCCCGGCGGCATGCACCAGCTCGTCATCGCTCGCATAGCTCGGACCCGGCATCAGCTCCTTCGGGCGATAAGGCGCGAAGGCGCGGCTCTCCAGCACGATGCGGCGGGTCAGCTTGATCGCATCGACCGCGACGCGCCGGTCGGCCTCGGCGGTGAGATAGCGTGGCTGGATCGCCGGCGGCTCCATCGGATCGGCGCTCTTCAGGCGGATATGGCCGCGGCTCTGCGGGCGCAGATTGCAGACCGAGGCGGTGAAGGCGGGGTAGGGATGCAGCGGCTCGCCGAACTTGTCGAGGCTCAGCGGCTGGACGTGATACTCGACATTGGCGGTGGCATGCTCTGGCGACGATTTCGCGAAGGCGCCCATCTGCGACGGCGCCATGGTCATCGGCCCGCGGCGGAAGGCGGCGTATTGCAGCCCCATGCCGAGCTTGCCCAGCAGCTTGTTGGCCGTGTCGTTCAGGGTCGGCAATCCGGTGACGCCGAAGATCAGCCGGAGCTGCAGGTGATCCTGCAGGTTCTCGCCGACGCCCGGCAAAGCATGCAGGACATCGACGCCATGGCGCTGCAGCAGTTCCGGCGCGCCGATGCCGGAGACCTGCAGCAGATGCGGCGAGTTGACCGCGCCGGCCGAGAGCACGACCTCGCGCGCGGCGCGGACGCGGTGGACCTTTCCTTGATATAGAATCTCCGCGCCGACCACGCGCGCCCCCTCGACCAGCAGCCGCAGCACCTGCGCATGGGTCCAGAGCGTCAGGTTCGGGCGCTTCAGCGCCGGTTTCAGGAATCCCTTCGCCGCCGACCAGCGGATGCCCTTGCGCTGGTTGACCTCGAAATAGCCGACGCCTTCGTTGTCGCCGGTGTTGAAGTCGTCGACCGGCGGGATGCCCTGCTCGCCGGCGGCGTCGCGGAAGACGTCGAGGATCTTCCAGGAGAGGCGCTGGCGCTCGACCCGCCATTCGCCGCCGCGCCCATGTTTCGGATCGGCGGGCGAGCCCTCGCGATGCTCGCTCTTGATGAAATAGGGGAGCACGTCGTCCCAGCCCCAGCCGGGATTGCCGAGCTGGCGCCAGTGGTCGTAATCCGCGGCCTGGCCGCGCATGTAGATCATGCCGTTGATGGCCGAGCAGCCGCCGATCACCTTGCCGCGCGGATAGTTGAGCGCGCGGCCGTTCAGGCCTTCCTCCGGCTCGGTCTTGAAGCACCAGTCGGCCCGGGGATTGCCCATGGCGTAGAGGTAGCCGACCGGCACGTGGAACCAGATCCAGTCGTCCTTGCCGCCGGCCTCCAACAGCAGCACCCGGTGCCGGCCGGACTGGGTCAGCCGGTTGGCCAGGGTGCAGCCGGCCGAGCCGGCGCCGATGACGATAAAGTCGAAGGGGGAGGCGGGGGATTCGGGCGGCACGGGGTTCCTTTGGCCCAGGATCATAGGGTCATAGTTACCCCCTGTTAACCATCACCGGTCAAGATGTCCGCTGGATTCGATAGGCGTGGACGATGGCGGAAGACAGCGACTTGGTGATGCTGCGGGACCGGTTTGAGATCAAGCCGGGCACCCGCTTGTCCCAATTCGACCAGGGCGCCGCGCTGGCCTACGCGGCCGAGGATCACAGCCAGACCGGCCGCAAGCTTTTTGCGCTGATCTGCCCCGGCACCGTGCCTTGCCGCGGGTTGAACCTGCCGGAGCGCCGTTCGCAGATTCCGATGCTCTGGCCCGAGGCCTCCGGCGTGGTCGATTGGCCGGTCCCCGTTCAGGGTGGCGGGACCGTTTGGGGCCGGCGGCCGGTCCTGGTCTATCCGCAGCCGGCCGGCGAGCGGATGCTCAAGGACCCGAGCCTGCCGCTGCCGACGCTGACCGAGCAGCTGATCGCCCGCAACATCATCAAGCCGGCGCTGGCGGTGCTGAAGGAGCTCAGCAATCTCGGCGTCGCGCACCGCGCGATCCGGCCGAGCAACATCTTCTACGCGCTGGGCAGCAGCGGCGAGATCGTGTTCGGCGAGTGCTTCGCCACGCCGCCGGGCAGCGAGCAGCCCGCCGTCTACGAGACGGTCGAGAACGGCCTCGCCAATCGCATGGGCCGTGCCAGCGGCAGCCAGGCCGACGATCTCTATGCCTTGGGCGTGCTGGTGCTGTTCCTGCACATGGGCAACCCGCTGCACGCGATGAACGACGAGCAGGTGCTCGCCGCCAAGATCAACTTCGGCACCTTCTCCGCGCTGGCCGGTGGCGAGAAGGTCTCGCCGACCATGGCGGAGATGCTGCGCGGCCTCTTGTCGGACAAGGTCTCCGACCGCTGGACCCTGAAGAATCTCGAGATGTGGATGCTGGGCCAGTACTTCAATCCGGTGCTGCCGAACCTGCCGCAGCGCGCGACCCGCCCGATCCGGCTGGGCGGCGGCGAGCATATGAACCGGCCCGCGGCGGCCAACGCCATGGCCTGTCATTGGGACGATGCGCTGGCCAACCTCGACAACGGCACCTTGGAGAGCTGGCTGAAGCGTGGCTTCAACGACGACAAGGTCGCCGAGCCGCTGCACCTCATCAAGGGCCTCTCGATGAGCTACGGCCCCTCGACCGGCGCCAAGCACCGCATGGTGTCGCGCCTGATCCAGTTCATGGGGCCGAACCTGCCGATCTGCTACAAGAGCATCCGCGTCAATCCCGCGGCGATGGGCAACATGCTGGCCGCGGTGATCGACCAGCCGCCGCTGCGCACCGAGTTCGTCGAGATGCTGCGCGGCCGCCTGCCGCAAGGCTGGCTCGACCAGCAGCCGAAGCTCACCTCGGAGCTGGCCTCGCTGCGCCGTACTCTCGACAGTATCGAGAAGGTGGTCGAGCGGCCGGGGCCGGGCTACAGCGTCGAACGCGTGCTCTACGACCTCGACCCCGCGATGCCCTGCCGCAGCGAATTGATCGGCGACTACTACGTCACCAGTTTGAAGGACCTGTTGCCGGCGATCGACGCGGCGCTGCCCGGTGCCGAGGCCGGCACGCTGCCGATGGACCGGCACATCGCCGCCTTCGCCGCCGCGAAGATCGCGCGGCCGGTCGAGCGCGAGCTGACCTTGATCGGCAATCCCGCCGACCAGTCCGGCTATCGCATGGGCATCCTGCGCCTGATCGCCGCCGTGCAGCGCCAGCACCCGAGCCACGACCTGCCGCGCCTCGCCGAAACCCTGCTGGAGCTGACGAAGCCGGTGGTGGAGAGCTTCCACCGCATCCAGGCGCGCAGCGATCTCAGGGTCAAGCTGGAGCGGCTGGCCGCGCAATCGGACTTCGTCGAGATGGCCGACCTGCTCGACGAGGACGGCGCGCTGCGGCAGAGCGATATCCAGGGCTTCGACCAGGCGCAGCAGGCCTATGCCGCGCTGGAGAAGGAAGCGCAGTGGCTGGAGGGCGGCGGCCTCACCGATCCCGCCAAGGTCCAGGCCTCGGCGCGGGTCAGCTCGGCGATCACCTCGGCCTTCATCGCCAGCGGCGCGGTGGCGGCCTTCACCATCGCCATGGTCCTGTGAGGCGCTGATGGCCGCATCCAACGCCGCCGCAAAAGCCGGCGCCAAACCGAACGCGAAGGCCGCCGCGGCTCCGCCGGCGCCGAAGAAGCGCGGCCCCTGGCTCTATATCTGCCTGGCGATGCCGCTGGCCCTGGTGCTGCTGCCCTCTACTCTGGTCATGCTCGCCGCGATGGTGCCGACCTTGGTCGCGCGCATCGTCGATCCGGCCCCGGGTCGCCAGCTCACCGTCACCGTCGGCAGCCTCAATTTCGCCGGCGCGCTCTGGTTCATGCACGACCTCTGGTCGGCCGGGCAGAGCTTCTCCGCGATCATGCCGACCCTGAGCGACATGATCGGCTGGCTGGCCGCCTTGGTCGGCGCCGGCATGGGCTGGGCGCTCTATTCGCTGATGCCGATCGTCACCCGCTCGATCGCCACGACGAAAAGCAACCTGCGCCTCTCCCGCCTGCGCAAGAGCCAGGAAGCATTGGTCGAGGAGTGGGGCGACCCGGTGCGCGGCGGCCTCACCCTGCCGACGACGACGCCGGGGCCGTGAGGCGCCGCCGCCGCTGCGCCATCGAACCCCTTCCCCCTCGGTGTCCGCCGAAGCCTTGGCGAAGGCGGATCAGGGGGAAGCGGCCATCTAACTCCTTCCCCCTTCAGGGGGAAGGTAGGGATGGGGGGACGTGCCGCCGGTGATGCAACAGAAAAGGTATGCTGGGCGATCCAGCGCGCCATTCGTTCAATCCGCCGCGCATTCTCCGCACTGGTCGGAATTGCGGTGCCAGTTTACCAAATGCACCGATTGATCGACGCTCCGCGCGGGTCGATAAATGCCGCCGAACCGGGGCCGAAGCCCGCAGCGCGGTGCGTGATGGTTTCGTGTATCTGGTAAACTGGCACCGAAATTTGGACTGTCACTGCAATCTTGATGTGGATGAAGGACGAGTCAGGAAGGGATCGGTGAACAAACTGAGTTATGTACGGCTCGTGAAGGGGCGGGGGCTTTGGCTCGGAATCATTCTTGTGATCGCGCTCGCAACGCTTGCGATCAGCCTTACTGGTTCCCGAACTATCCCTCGGAGCTGTTTCGATCATACCCCATCAATTTCCTGCCTAGAGGCGTTGAGTGAAGAGTATTCGCTCGAAGCCATGCCATCGGATCAGAGCGCTACTGAGGACTCCGGTGCGCAAAAGGAGCTGCTTATCCAGCTATCTTCCAGGAAACTGAACATTCGTTTGTCCAGGCGTGCCACCGTCGACAAGGAGCAGGCGCTTGAAGCAGACATACAAGCGCGCGCAGCCGAGATAAGTGCGCGATGGGAAACCTCACTGAACAAATCGGCACCCGAATCCGGGCTACCCGACGCTGTCATCGACCTGGACTATTCGCGAAGCAAGGAGATGCCGACGACCGGTGTCGCCCCCCTTATGATTGATCCAAGCGCCTCGCCCTTGCCACAAGATGGAGCGCTATCGCTGGACCCAGTTTGGATCAAGATCCGTCCAGGAGACCAGGGTGTCGGTCTTCTTGCCACGCCGAGCATGCTCTTGTGCCAGCCACAAGTCCTCTATTCAGGGCCTACTGTTGTCGGCGTTGTAAGTATTGCTGACTTCGCACCGCCTCATGCAGATCGTGGTGCCGACCTTTCCCGAACGGAACAAGCGCTCCTCAAGGCCTGTTTCTATTACTCCATCGGGTTACCCATTATGTCGCAGCATGAGCTGTGCGCAGCCGAGAGCGCCTTGCAAATGCTGGACCTATTCAGAACATGTCTATCGCAGTCACTGGGGGGCACCGGAAGGCGGACGATCGACATGGCTCAATTTGAGAATTGCTTTCGCAGCGGTCACCGAAATCCTTCCTTGCCCTGATGCAGAATTCTCTACGTCACCCCGTGCCGCCGTAATGGGGACTAGCGGCGCCGATCATGGTATAATCGCCAGGCTGTTTGAAATCGTGAAAGCTGCACGCTGAGCCGCGTTCCACGCGACGGCGGCGACGCTGTGTCTGCAACCCGGACAGGACCCGGACGGAGCCCGTGCATAGCAGAGTTTGCGCTGAAAGATCGGCGTGGACACGCCGTGTCGTCGGCTTCTGCGAAATCCAGCTAAATCAGGGGAGTGGTGCACCCTGAACCCGGACAGGACCCGGACAGAATTGCGCAACACGACACACCGCATCGGGTCGATCAACCCCGACCGGACCCCGACAGAATCACGCAACCCCGACAAGACCCCGACGGAATCGCGCAACGCAGACCGGACGCAGACAAGAACGAAAAAGCCCTTCCGGTTTTTCGCCGGAAGGGCTTAAACGACTTGGTGTTTCGCGATGATCGGCGGAAAAGCCGTCTGCTTCGGCGCTTACTCCGTCGTCAGCCGCTCCTCGATCGCCGAGTTGCGGATCGAGCGCTGGATCTTCTCGAAGGCCCGCACCTCGATCTGGCGGACGCGCTCGCGGGAGATGTTGAACTCCTTGGAGAGGTCGTCCAGCGTGGCCGGCTCTTCCTTCAGGCGGCGCTCGACCAGGATGCGGCGCTCGCGCGGATTGAGGACGCCCATCGCGCGCTCCAAGAGCTTCGAGCGGCGGCCGAACTCCTGGTCGTCGGCGAGGCGCGTCTCCTGGCTCTCGGTCTCATCGACCAGCCAGTCCTGCCATTCGCCGTCGCCATCGATCCGGAGCGGCGCGTTCAGCGAGTGATCGTGGCTGGAGAGACGACGGTTCATGTCGATGACGTCGTTCTCCGGCACGTCCAGGCGGGTCGCGATCTCCTTCACTGTCTCCGGCGGCAGGTCGCCTTCCTCGATCGCTTTCAGCTGGCCCTTCACCTTCCTGAGGTTGAAGAACAGCTTCTTCTGCGCCGCGGTGGTGCCGATCTTCACCAGGCTCCAGGAATGCAGGATGTATTCTTGAATCGACGCGCGAATCCACCACATGGCGTAGGTGGCCAGGCGGAAACCGCGGTCGGGATCGAAGCGCTTCACCGCCTGCATCAGGCCGACGTTGCCCTCCGAGATGATCTCCGAAATGGGCAGGCCGTAGCCGCGATAGCCCATGGCGATCTTCGCCACGAGGCGCAGGTGGCTCGTCACCATGCGATGCGCCGCCTCGGAATCCTGATGCTCGGCATAGCGCTTGGCGAGCATGAACTCCTCGTCGGGCTCCAGCATGGGGAACTTGCGGATCTCCGAGAGATACCGCGAGAGGCCGCTGTCGCTGCTCAGTGCAGGTAGGGTACGCAATGCTGTGGTCGCCATTTCTTCCAATTCCCCGTACTAGCCTCGGCACGTCCTATCCAACTGATACGAAGATAGGGCCGTTTCCGTGCGGTCTCCTATCTTATGGTCAGGCAGTCGATGGATACCTGACTAAGACGGTCAACCACTCAGTTAAAATAGGTTAACGGGCCGGCAATTCAAGGGGCGGGTCCGAATTGCCGGCCCGCTTCGCTAAGCCATTCGTTGGTAAGGCTGATTTAGTTACTCAACGGCGGCACGGAGGGTCTGTTCCAGCCGGCGCAGGTCTTGCGGCGATTCGGACGCCCAGCGGAGGTGTTTGCCGGTTCTCGGGTGGTCGAAGCCGAGCAGGGTGGCGTGCAAGGCCTGGCGTGGAAAGGCCTCGGCGGCCTGGCGCGCCTCAGGGGGAAGCCGGTTGCGCCGCGCCGCGGTCGGCTTGCCGTAGGTCGGGTCGCCGATCAGCGGATGGCCGATCTTCGCCATATGCACCCGGATCTGGTGGGTGCGGCCGGTCTCCAGCCGGCATTCCACCAGCGCCGCGCCGAGGCCGAAGCTCTTCAGCACGCGGTAATGGGTGACCGCGTGCTTGCCGCCGCGGCTGACCACCGCCATGCGTTTGCGATCGACCGGGTGCCTTCCGATATTGCCGGTGATCTCGCCGGCGGTCGGCGAGGGCAGGCCCCAGACCAGGCAGAGATAGGCACGCTCTATATGATGCGCGGCGAAGGCGGCGGAGAGCGCCTTGTGCGCGGCGTCGTTCTTCGCGGCGACGATCAGGCCGCTGGTATCCTTGTCGATGCGATGCACGATGCCCGGCCGCTTCTCGCCGCCGATGCCGCTCAAGGATTCGCCGCAATGGGCGATCAGCGCGTTGACCAGGGTGTTGTCGGGATTGCCGGGGGCCGGATGCACCACCATGCCGGCCGGCTTGTCGATGACGATGAGGTCGTCGTCCTCGTAGACGATGTTGAGGGCGATCGCCTGGCCCTGCGGCCCGGCCGGGGCGGCGGGCGGGATCTCGAGTGCGAAGACCTGGCCCGGTTTGACCCTCAACGCCGGGTCCTCTACTGTCCGGCCGCCCGATTTCAGATGTCCCTGTTCGATCAAGGCCTTGATCCGGCTCCGCGACAGCTCGGGCCGGGCCGCGGCCAGGGCGCGGTCGAGCCGCTCGCCGCCCGCGGTTTCCGGGATGGCGATCTCGATCCGGGTGCTTTCAATCGGTCCCGTCATGGGCCGGGAGACTATAGATTTCGAGGTGAGAGGCGATGGATTTTCGCAGCGACAACGTGGCCGGCGCGGCGCCGGACATCCTGGAAGCGGTGATCGCGGCCAACCGCGGCACGGAAACCTCCTACGGCAACGATCCTTATTCCGAGCGGGTCGAGCAGCGCCTCACCGAGATCTTCGAGAAGCCGGTCAAGGCCTTCGCGGTCGGCACCGGCACGGCTTGCAACGCGCTGGCGCTCTCGGCGCTGACGCCGGCCTATGGCGCGATCCTCTGCCATGAAGAGGCGCATATTCAGCTCGACGAATGCGGGGCGCCCGAGCTCTTCACCGGCGGCGCCAAGCTGGTGCCGCTGAAAGGCGATGCTGGCAAGATCACGCCGGAGGTGGTGCGCCCGATCCTCGACACCACCTTGGACGGCGATCCGCACCGCGTGCAGCCGGCGGCCTTGAGCCTCACCCAGTCGACCGAGGCCGGCACCGCCTATCGCCCGGCGGAGATCGCCGCGTTGGCCGACGCCGTGCGTGGTCGCAAGATGAAGCTGCATATGGACGGCGCGCGCTTTGCCAACGCGGTCGCGCATCTGGGGCTGGCCCCCGCGGAGATCACCTGGAAGGCCGGCGTCGATGTGCTCTCCTTCGGCGCCACCAAGAACGGCGCGCTCGGCGCCGAGGTGGTGGTGTTCTTCGATCCAGCCCTGGCCGAGATGTTCCTGGTCCGGCGCAAGCGCGGCGGGCAGCTCTTCTCCAAGATGCGCTTCATCTCCGCCCAGCTCGAAGCGTACCTCAAGGGCGACCGCTGGCTGGAGCTGGCGCGCCACGCCAACGCGATGGCAACGCGTCTCGCCCAGGGCCTGCAGCGCCTGCCGCAGGTCAAGCTGGTGCACGCCGTCGAGGCCAACGAGGTCTTCGTCGTCCTGCCGCAGGCCGTGATCGCGGGCCTGCGCGCCGCCGGGTTCAAGTTCTCCGACTGGGTCGATGGCGCCCCGGGCACGGTGCGGCTGGTCGCCGCCTTCAACACCGACCCGGCCGATGTCGACGCCCTGGTCGCCACCGCCACCAAACTGACCGCCGCGGCGGCCTGATTTCCCGGCGATTTCTTCGCGTTAGCCGGTGCGAGACAGGGCTTGATTGCGGCGGCGGCTTCCTCTATCAAGGCCGCCGCAAGCCTCCCGGACGACCCCATCGTCTAGTGGCCTAGGACAACGCCCTCTCACGGCGTGAACAGGGGTTCAAATCCCCTTGGGGTCGCCAACTTCCTCGCCCTCGATTCCCGATCGCGCGTACCACATCCGGGGCATCCGCTTGCCGGCGGCTGCAACCAGTATTCACAATATCGCGATATGCTGCCATTTTTGCACGCAACTCATCCAAAGGTAGCGTAGAAGCCGCAATTTTTAGTCTTTTGCCGGAGCGGCGGTTATACTGGCGCCCACGGGGCGGCTGTCAGATTGGGGACCGATTGTTTTCGGTGCGGCGCGCCCACTCAGCGAAAAGCGGCGTGGTGTGATGGCGCGCGCAGTGTTGAATGTGTTGGGGGCCACGTCCGTCACCGGTCAATCCGGGCGCGACCTTGGGCCGAAGTTGCGCAAGGCCCTTTGCCTGCTCGCCTTCCTCGCGCTGCAGCCGAATGGAAGGGCGACCCGCGACCGGATCCTGGCACTACTCTGGAGCGACCGCGACCAGGGCCAGGCCCAGGTCTCGCTGCGCCAGGCGCTGGCGGAGATCCGCCGCTGCTTCGGCGAAGACGCCGACGATCTGCTGCAGACGACACGCGATGCCGTCACCCTGGTCGTCTCCCGGTTCTCGATCGATATCCTGCGGGCGGAAGAGCTGCTCGCCGCGGGCACGCCAGAGGCGCTGCTCGAGGCGGCTTCGCTCTGGCGCGGGCAGATCCTGGCCGATGTCTCTCCGCCCGATCCGGCGTTCGAGGATTGGCTCTCGGTCGAACGGATCCAGCGCCAGGAACAGATCTCGCAGTCGCTGATCGCGGCGATCGCGGCGGCCGAGCGGTTCTCGTCCGATGCCGATGTCGTGCCGCTGGCCGAAGGGCTGCTGCGCATCAACCCGTCCGAAGAGATCGCCTTCCGCGCCCTGATCGCCGTCGACCTCAAGCGGGGCGAGCGCGGCAAGGCGATGCAACGCTACGCCGCCTGTTGCGAAGCGCTGGCCCGTGACCTCGACGCGAAGCCTTCCGCCGCGCTCCGCGCCCTGATCGGCGCGATGCCGACGGCCGTGCCCAGCCCGCGACCGGTCCCGCTCGAGCCGCCGCGAGCCACCGCACCCCGGCGCAGCATCGCCATTCCGTCGGTGGTGATGACGACGCGCCCGCCGCTGGGGCCCCCGGAGCAGGTGCGCGACCTCGCCTTGCTGGTCGCGGAGGAGTTTGCGATCTCGCTCGGGAAGCTGCGCAGCATCGCAGTCTTGCTGCCGCGCAACCTCGGCGCCGGCGAGGACGCGGATTACGAGCTGACCACGTCGGTGCGTTCCCTGGGCGCGCGCGTGCAGGTCACATTCCAACTGGTCAGCCGGGCCAGCGACCGGCTGTTGCTGGCCGACCGGCTCGAGCTCGATCCGCGGGCGCTGGAGCGGATCCACCTGGAAATCGCCCGCATGGCGTTCGAGGTGGAGCTTGCGATCGGGCGCGACCGCATGGCGGAGCAGGCGGCCCGCGACGGCGCGCGGGCGCCGGATCCCTACGCGCTCTGGCTCGAGGGCGATCGGCTGACGGATAGTTTCGACGCCGAAGACCTGAAGCGGGCGATCCCGATCTTCGAAGCGGCGGCGGCGGCGGATCCCGGTTTTGCCAGGCCGGTCGCCAGCCTCGCTTCGATCAAGCTGTCGCTGCCGATGATCGAGGGCACCGGCTCACTGGCCGCCGACGTGTTCGACGAGGCGCTGATCCTGGCGAAGAAGGCCGTCAACATCGATCCCTGGGATCCGAAGTGCCGGATCATCCTGGCCTGGGCCTACATGCGCAAGTCGATGTACGCGCAGGGAACCCGCGAATTTGAGAAGGCCCTCACCTTGACCCGCGACGATCCCAGCGTCCTGGTCGCGGCCGCCGAGGGCCTGTCGTATCTCGGTGAAACCAGTCGGGCGGTCGCCTATGGCGAGCGCGCGCTGGCGCTGCACCCGGTGGCGCCGGACTACTATCATCATTATCTCGCGGTCTCCTACACCGCGGCCGGGGCCTACCAGCGCGCGTTGGAGCAGTGCCAGTCCGCGCCGATGGGCATCCCGGAGCACGCGGCGCTGCGCGCCGTCATCCTGAACGAGATGGGCAACAAGAACGAAGCCCAGGCCGCCGCCAACGAGTTCATCTCGCGGGCGGAGGGATCGTGGACCGGCCACGATCCCTTCCAGCCGACCAAGGCGCTCGAGTGGTATGGACAGATCCTGGTCGTCGCCGACAGCCGGCGGCGCCAGAGATACACCACCCAGATAGCGAGGCTGCTGTCGCTTACCTCTTACAAGCTCGTATCGTGACGGTCGCTATTTGCACGAGGTAGGCGTTGAAGTCGGCATCCGAGCCGAACTGGCTGCGGTCCTTGACCTCGGGCACGACGAGGTTGAGCAGTGCCGGATCGTCCTTCATCACGTAGAACTGCAGGCCCTCGATCGAGGCATCCGGCACGCCGGCCTCCACCAGCCGGTCCGCCGTGTTCGCTCGGAAGTCCTGGAAGTCTGCGGGATTCTTGGATGCCTTGTAGATCAGGTTGCCGATACGCTGGTACACGGTGAGATCGCAATCGGCGAAGGTGACCGGATCTTTCCCCGGAACGACAATGCGCGACATGAATGGGTCCCCATTTTGATGGTTGTTGCAGCGCTCTCACTCTAACGAGAGAGCGACGCTCTCGACACGAAATTCCATGTGGAAATGCAATTTTGAAACGTCCCTCCTGTTGCTGTTGAAGCGGTAAGAGCCGGGTTTGCGGGAATGGATTTCGTCAACTTCGCGATAAGCGGCTGTCCCGCGGTTTTCATCGTCGCCATGCAGCGCGCACCCGACGGCAAGCCGGAGATGGCGGGCGCGGGGCGCGGGCTCACCAAAGAGGCCGCGATCGCCGGCTGCGTCGCCGAAACCGTGGAGCGAGCGGCCGCGGCGCGCCGCGACGGTCTCAACGTGATCGAGGCGGCGGCGGCCGCATTGCCGCTGCCACCCTTTTGCCTGCCGAATGACATCTGGTGTCTTTCCGAGCGGCAGTTGGTCCACGGCCCGCATCCCGCGGAGGATGTCGCGCCGGAGGCCTGGCGGGCGTCGCTCGATCTGCATGCCGCATGTCGCAGTTGGTGCGAGGGCCGGACCGCGGTCTCGGCGGCAGCCGCCTTCGTGCCCCTGGCCAATGTGCTGATCGGTGGGACTTTGACCGACAGCAACGGTGTTGCGGCCGGCCGCAGCCTGCAGGCGGCCGAGACTTCCGCGGTGCTCGAACTGGTCGAGCGCGATGCGGTTGCGGTCTGGTGGTACGGCCGGGTCCAGCGCCCGGCGGTTGCTCTCGAGCTTCTGGACGACAGCGGGGGATCGTTGCTGCGAGAGTGGCTGCAGTCCCGCGACCGGCGGACCTGGCTGCTCGATCTCACCCACGATCTCCATACGCCGGTGGCTGCCGCCGTTTCCTGCGGGCCGGACGGACATGACATCGCCTATGGCTTTGCCGCGCGTCTGACCTTGGCGGAGGCAGCGCTTTCGGCGAGCCTGGAGATGCTGCAGACCGAGCTCTCGCTGAAGTTGGCGCGTTCCGCGGCGAGCCAGGGGGCGCTCGATGGTCATGGCGCGCGCCTGCTGGGCTGGTCGCAGCGGAGCAGCGTCGCACGGCTGCCGTTCCTCGCGCCGCATGAAGACGCCGTCGCGGTCGAACCCGTGTCGGGCGATCCCGTCGCGGCAATCACCCGGCTTATTGGCAGAGAACCGGTCTTCATCGATCTGCAGCGGTCGGATGCAGGTCTCGCCGTGGTCCGTGCGGTGGCGCCCGGCTTGCGGCCGTGGTGGCCCCGCTTCGCGCCGGGCCGACTGGCAACCGTTCCCGGCCGATTGGGCTGGGTGGCGCAGTCGATCGATGAGGAAGTCGTCGGAGATGATGTCATTCTGATCTAGGCTCACAAGGATCGCGCTCTCTCGGTCAGAGTTCATCGATCCCGTGAGAACATCGTGAATATTTCCGGCATCCTGTGGGGTGTGAGCAGCGGGGTCCCCCGCGCTTGACTCAGCCCCTCGCGCGAGGCTTCAATCAAGTTCGCCCAAGAGTGGAACAGGGACCACCGGACACTGTCGGGGTGAGGACGATGCGGGCCAAGTCATCGGCGCGTGGGCTGCTGCTGGCGGTCGCGTGTCTCAGCGCTTTCGAGGCGGGGTGCACGACGGATGGCGGCGTCATCGGCATGGCGCCCGCGGGGAGCGGCAGCAGCGCGCGCGCCAGCACGAGCAGCGCCGGCGACGACGTCTCCGCCACCAGCGCCGCCGTGGTCTCCGGAAACTACAAGCCGCTGATCAACAAGTCGGGCGTCTCCGCCTGCATGGCGATCTCGGCGGACGACGTGCCGACGAACTATTGGGAGACGGTGGCGCTGGGCGCCGCGGTCGGCACCGTGCTGCTGGCGGTGCTGGGTGCGGCGGCGGGCGCCGTGCTCTCCGGCGGGCGTGCCGACGGTGCCGCCTATGGCGCGGCGGCGGGTGCGGCCGTGGGCCTCGGCTTCGGCTCGGCCGACGGCGCGGCGACGGCGGAGCAGAAGCAGAATTATGCGGTGCAGCTCGCGCGCTATGAATGCCAGACCCAGGCCGCCGAGATCGAGAATGCGAGCCTGCGCGGCACCGGCGATCGGCTGACGACCTCGGTCGCGAGCCTCACGCAGCAGCTCGACCAGCTCGAGGCCGACTATGCCAACAAGCGCATGAACCGGGTGCAGGCGCAGAAGGAGCTGAATGACATCGACGACGCCGCGGCGGATGTGAAGCGCCGGATCGGCGGCCTGAAGGAGGGCGCCACCCAGTTCCGGCAATATGCGGCCTCGACCGAGAGCATGTCGCGGGGCGTGGAGATGGCGCTCGATGACGCGCGGGCCGGCGTGCTCGAACGCGAGATCACCGAGATGGAGACCCGTTACGCCGCGCTCGAGCAGCAATATGCCGAGCTGGTCGAGCGCCGCAAGGCGCTGGTGCTGCAATAGACAGCGCGTGAGTTCTTCTCAAAGCGCGTGATCGGCACGCCGCAGCAGGCGGTTGATCCAGGTCTTTTCTTCCGCGCTGTCGCGGGTGGCCGGCGGGGTCGGTGCAGGCCGGGCGCGCTGTTGCAGGCGCTCGATCCAGCGCACTTCGCCGGACTCGACAGGCTCGGTCGGCGGCTCAGGGATGCCAGGATCGCGCTGCATTGCCTCTCACTCCCATCTAACGCCCGTTTCACTCCCATCTCGCTCCTTAGTTAGCAAAAACAGTGCCCGGCGACCGCGGGTGGGGGCGGCGCCGGGCGAGTGGTCTCGAGATGTGCGGTTCTTCGCGCGAACCGTCGTGCCGTTTCGTCAGGCGTTGCCGGCCGGGGCGCCGCCGATCGCGGCCCAGCCGAGCTCATGGTCGATGTAGCTCAAGAGGCCCAGGGCCGAGAACAGCGACTGGCTCTCGCTGGCCAGCTCGGTCGCGGCCTCGGCCAGGGAGCGGATCTGGTCGGGCTCGCCGAAATCGGCGCAGGCATAGGCCATCACCGCCGGCTCGGCCTCGAGATAAGTCTGCACCAGGCGCCGCCGGTCGACGATCCAGCCATAGCTGGCGCCGATGGTCGCGAGCTCGCCGAGATCGGAACTGCCATGTTGCAGCCGGTCGCTCAATACATTGCCGACCTTGGCGTAGGCGGCGCTCAGCGCCTGCAGCGCGCGCCGGAAGCCCTGCGCCTCCGCCACATGGCGCACCGAAATCCCAATCGGGCTCAACCGTGATTCAGCCTGCTTCTCGGTCGTGTCGCCCGTCACCGTCCTGAACATCTGCATTTCGTCCGTCCCCTCGCTCGCCCGGCGGGCCACGACCCCGTGTCGTTTTCGCCCGCGTGACCAGCAGAGCAACACCCGCGTGACTGCAGCGTGAAAGCTGGGCGATTAACTGTTGTTGACTGGAATCAAAGGATTATGGGCAACTAGGAACTAAGTCTAAGGTGCAAGGCTGTATGAAGGCAGAGACACCGGCGGCGCAGGACGCTGCGGTCTCCGGGCGGCAATGCCTCGCGCTGTATACCGATGCCGGTCCTGATGCCCCCGGTATTGACAAGGCATCGCCCCCCGATCATTCGAGAGTGATGGGGATTGAAACACCGCCCAATTCCACGGATTTGAAAGCCGAATCGACCAAGGTCGAGGTGCGGCTGTTCGGGCCGCCGCGTTTCGTGGTCGGCGGCGAGGTGCAGTCGCTGCCGGACAAGGCCTTCGTGCTGCTGGCGATCCTGGCGGCCTCGGCGAACAAGGCGGCGAGCCGCAGCCAGATCCGCTCGATCCTCTGGGGCGATTTCGACCGCGAGAAGGCCAATGCCAATCTGCGCCAGCTGATCGCCCGCATCCTGAAATTCGGCCAGAAGTTCGACCTGACCCTGCTCGACATCCGCGGCGACATGGTGAGCGTCAACGAGAATGCGGTCACAATCGACTACGGCGCCTTCATGGCTCTGCAGCGGGGCGGGATCGACAAGCTGCCTTCGGCCCAGCGCTGCGAGACCTTGCTGGCGCTCTGGACCGGGCGGCTGCTCGACGGCTTCGGCTTCGACGAGGCGGCGGTCGACGAATGGATGGAGGCCAACCGCGAGGAGATGCGCGACCGCTTCGTCGACGCGGCGCGCGAGGCGCTTGACGCGGCAGTCGATCCGGAAAGCGCCGACGCGGCCTGGCGGCTCGCCCTCAAGGTGCTGGATGTCGATCGCACCGAAGAGGCCGCCTATCGGGCGATGATGCGGATCTGCGCCGCGAAAGGCGATCGAGGCTTCGCGCTCCGGATCTTCGGGCGCTGCAAGCGCACCATGGCGACCGAGCTCGGCGTGCTGCCCAGCGCCCAGACCATGGAGCTCGCGGCCGCACTCCGGCACCGCGACGCCGACGCGCTGGAAGAGGCCGTGCTCCCGGCGGTGCCGCGCGAACGCGAGGCGCCGGTCGCGGCGAAGAAATCCGACCGGCAGATTCCGGTCGTGCTGATCCTGCCGCCGATCAGCGTCGTCTCCGACGAGATGACGCGAACGATGTCGCTGGGCTTCGTCGAGGACCTGACCATCGGCCTCAGCCGGTTCCGCCGCTTCGCGGTGATCGCCGCGCATTCCGGCGCCTCGGTCGCGTTCGGGACCCGCGGCCTTTCGGACGCGCTGGCGGTGCTCGATGTCGATTACGCGGTCGCCACCTCGCTGATGCCGGCGACCCATGGCCATCGCTTCGGCGTGCGGCTGACCAATGTCAGCAATTCCGAGGTGCTGTGGGCGACCGAGACCGACTTCACCTTCGCAACGCTCGGCGGCACCTTCGAGCGGGTGACCGGGCTAATCCTGCGCTCGATGGTGAATGCGATCGACGATGCCGAGGTCCGGACGCCGATCCCGGTCGGCGAATACACCGCCTATCGCAACCTGCTGGAAGGGCGCCGCCTGTTGCATGGCAGCGACCTGCAGTCGATCCGCCGCGCCCGGCGCATGTTCAAGGAAGCGCTGACCCAGGTGCCGAACTATCCGGCGGCAGTGGTCGGCCTCGCCCGCACCATGACCTATGAATGGGTGGTGCGCGGGATGGTCGAGAACGACCTCCTGAAGGAATCGGTCGATCTCGCCTCCAAGGCGGCGTCGATCGATCCGCATGACGGCCGGGCGCTCAGGGAGCGCGGCTATGCCAATCTCTATCTGCGGCGCCATGATGAATCGCTCCAGGACTTCTCCCAGGCCGTGGCCCTCAACCCGCATGACGCCGACATCCTGGAAGGCTATGCCGACTCGCTCGCCCATTCCGGCGACCCCAAGCAGGGCCTGAACCTGTTCAATAGGGCGATCGAGCTCAACCCGATTCCGCCCGACGAATACGCCTGGACCCTGGGCAGCATCTACTACCAGCTCGGCGACTACCGCGCGGCGCTCCAGGCCTTGCGGCCCGTGGAAGACAGCCCGGCCACCGCGCGCCTGCTGGCGGCCTGCACCGCGCAACTGGGCGAGCTCGAGCTCGCCCGGCACTACAGCAAGGTGGTCAAGAGCGTCTATCCCGACTTCCAGGCCGACCGGGTCCGGGCGATCGTCCCGAACCGCAATTCCGAAGACACCGAGCACCTGATCGACGGGTTGAAGCGCGCCGGATTGGGCTGAAAAAGCTCGACAATTCGGCTTCTACAACCGGTCACGCCCCAGTCACGCCCCTTTCGCTACCGTGCGCCTCGATGATTCGGGGAACACGCGTGCCACTCTGTTCTGTCAAAAGGGGATCTACGGATGTCTGACTACTTCCTGGTGGGGAATCTCGACGACGACAACGACCTCTGGTTCATCAGCAAGGCACAGGGGACCGCGGTTCCGGTGCCGAAGAGCGCCTGGCTGAGCATCATCAGCATGTTCCAGGGCGACGCGATCGGCACCGCGTCGACCGACGAGAAGGGCAGAGACGCGCTGGCGCAAAGCGTGATCGACAACGCCAAGAAGGACACCGCGGTCTCGCGCAACGTCTTCCTGTCCTTCTCGACCAGCCAGCTCGGCAAGCTGGTCATGATCAAGCGCTCGCACCCGGTTGAGCAGCTGTTCCTGAACAAGGATCCCTTGGCGCCGCTCATCCAGGATTTCGTGGATAGAGGGAAGTATTGACGACTGACCGAACGCCTTCGGAAGCGGAGACCAGAGCGCCCCTCGGTCGGTTGATCGAGAGCGCCTGTGACGCCCGCCGGTGGGACGCCCATCGTCCCTCCGGTGGCGACCGCGTTGCCGATCTCAAGGAACTCAATCAGCGCCTGCGTCCGCATTTCGCCGCGGCTGGAATCACCCGCGTCGCCGAGGTGACCGGGCTCGACCGCATCGGCATCCCGGTGGCGCTGGCGGTGCGGCCGAACTCGCGTTCGCTCTCGGTCGCGCAGGGCAAGGGCGTGCTGAAGGACGAAGCCTTCATCTCCGCCGTCATGGAGGCGCTGGAGCTGGCGGCCGCGGAGCGGCTGCCGGACTCACTCAAGTGGGCCAGCCTCGCCGAGATGACGCAGGCGAACGCGCCGGTCATGGCGCTCGACATCTCGACCCGCTGCCGGCTCGACCGCCTGAACCGCAACCAGCCGCTCGCCTGGGTGCAGGGCTATGATCTCACCGCCGATTGCGTGGTGAACGTGCCCTGGTCGCTGGTCGGCGCCGATTATCGGCCCGACCCGCCGGGCTTCCACGGCGCCTTCCAGGTCTCGACCGACGGCCTCGCCTCCGGCTTCGACTACCGGTCGGCGATCTTCCACGGGCTTTGCGAGCTGATCGAGCGCGATGCCTCGGCGCTGCTGGAGCTGATGTCGACCGCGGAGCTCAGCAAGCGGCTGACCCGGGTCCAGGCGACGGACGGGTTGGACGCGCTGCAGTTCGAGCAGCGGATCCGCGCGGCCGGCTTCGATCTCACCCTGCTCGACATGACCAGCGACATCGGCCTGCCGGCGATCACCGCGATCGTGACCGACAGCGCCATGGCACACGCGCCCCAGGTGCCGCGCTATGCGCATTCCGCGGGCGCCGCCTGTCATGCCAGCCGCGGCCAGGCGATCGTGAAAGCCATTGCCGAGGCGGCGCAGTCGCGGATCACGCGCATCACCGGCTCGCGCGACGATCTCTTCCCGGAGATGTATGAGGAGGCCGAGGGCGACGAGCGCAAGGCGATCGTCGAGCTGCTCGCTTTCATCGACCCTTCAGGCCCCGCCGCGCCGGCGCGCCCCGTGCCCGATCTCTCCGGCGGCATCCGCGCGCTGGTGGCGCTGCTGCAGAAGCGCGGCATCGAGCAGGTGATCGCGGTGCCGCTGAAGAACGACTTCGGCATCACGGTGGTGCGGATGATCGTGCCCGGCCTGCAGACCGAGCTCACCGGCCCGCGTTCCAAGCTCGGCGTGCGGGCGCTGGCGACACTTATCGGCAGGCTGCATTGAAGATCATCTTTGTGGGCCCCAGCCTGCATCGGGATCTCGCATTCCTCCGCAGGCGCCAGGATGACATCGTCTGGGCCGGACCGGCGCGCTGCGGCGACATCGCGCGCGCGGCCCGGAGCGGCGTCACCGCCATCGCCCTGGTGGACGGGCTGTTCGACCAGAGTGCGGCACCCTGGCACAAGGAAGTGCTCTACGCGCTGTCGCTCGGGTTGCCCGTGGCGGGCGGCGCCAGCATGGGCGCGCTGCGCGCGGCCGAATGCGCGGCCTTCGGCATGACCGGCATTGGAACGATCTACCAGCGCTACGCCAGCGGCGAGATCGTGGACGACGCCGAGGTGGCGCAGCTGCATGCCCCGGAAGAGCTCAACTACCTGCCGCTCACCGAGCCGCTGGTCAATGTCGAGCCGACCTTGTCGCTGCTCGACCGCCAGGGCGCGGTGCATGCGGCGACGGTGCAGAGCCTGGCCGCGGCGGCGCGCCAGATCCATTACTCCGAGCGGACCTATGCCGAGATGATCCGCCGCAGCGCCGACCTCGATCCCGAGGAAGCGCAGACCGCCGGCGAATGGCTGCAGAGCAATGCGGTCGACCAGAAGCGGATGGACGCGCTGGAGGTGCTGGACTGGCTGCGCGCCCAGCCCGATCGCGAGCCGAGCCCGGCGCATGCCTGGGATTTCCAGGAGACGACGCAGTGGATGCAGCTGCTCCACGCGGTGAAGAGCGAGTGACGATGAGCTTGAAGCTGCGCCATTTCACGCGACGCACGGAAGCGACCGGCACGGCCCGGCGCGTTCCACCGCCGCGATCCGCGCCCGCGCCCGACTGCGGCGAGGCTGAGCGCGAGCTGCTCTCGACTTCGCAGGGACGCATCCGGCACGTCTTCCTGGTGGCGACGCGCCGCATGCCGGGCTTCGACGAAGGCATGCTGCAGCGGCTGCTGAGCCTCTCCGGCGGCTTCGACCGGATCTCGCTCGCGGTGCATGACGGCGAGGCGGCGGATTTTCGCGCGGTGGTGGACGGTCTTGGCCTCGGCGCCAAGACCGAGATCATCGAGGCCCCGGCGGGCGCCGCGCTTTGGCCCTGGGCGCAGGATCGCGTGGCGGTGTTCCACAATGACAACGGGGTGCATGTGCTGGAATGCGCCGATGTCGACGACTATACCGGTGCCGCCGCGGCGCAGGCCTTGGGCGGCGCTGGCCGCGCCGGCCTCGACCTGCCGCCGCCCGGCGGCAATATCCTGGTCGGCAGCAAGATCTGTTTCGTCGGCGCCGACCTCGGCGAGGGCCGGATCGATACCCGGCGCGCCGTCGAAGTCATCGCCTGCCAGCCGCTGCAGCGCCGCGGCCCGACCCGTTTCGAAATCAGCCCCGGCGACTTGAGCTGGCGCGAGGACATCGACCGCAGCATCGCCGCCGACGGATCGCGCCAGCCGGTCTTCCATCTCGACATGTTCATGACCTTGGCCGGCACCACGCCGGAGGGCATGCCGCGCATCCTGCTCGGCGATCCGGTCTGGGCCAGCGAGCTGATCGGCCTGCCGCTGCCGGACGGATTCCCGGTCAAGGCCTTCGACCAGATCGACTACGGGCTGCGGCTGCGCGGCTACGAAGTCATGCGCAACCCGCTGCCGTTCATCTATTTCGACGACCCGGACGCGAAGCTGCGCGAATGGTTCTACGCCTCGGCCAACAATTGCTGGGTCGAGTGTATCGACGGTCATGTCGGCTGCCGCGTCTTCCTGCCGGAATACGGCTTCGGCGCCTGGCCGGAACTCAGAGCGGTCGACGACACCAACGCCATGCTCTGGGAAGGGCTCGGCTTCGAGGTGATCCGCGGCGGCGATTTCCTGCCGCTCGCCGACCAGCTGGGCTCGCTCAACTGCGTGACCCGGATCCTCGAACGCGCCTAGCGGACACGGACGGCCCTGAGCACGGCCTGCGGGCCAAGTCCTTGATGGCAAAGGCGATCGTCTCATTCCGGGTCCGACTCCCGCTCAATTCCGTCCGGGTCCTGTCCGGGTTGGCAATCCGTCTGCGTCCGGTCTGCGTCGAGGCCGGGAGTAACAATTCCGTCCGGGTCCTGTCCGGGTTGGCGCAGGCGGTTCTCACTCTGTCTGAGTCCGGTCTGCGTTGGCGTCGGGCAGCCAAATCCAGCGCTTGGCGCATGGCGGCGAGAGACGCAAGCGCGCGTTCGGTCAGCTGAAGGAAAAGGCAGACACCGCCGGGCCTGGATCGTCGACAACAGCGCCCACAGGCAGCAGCAGTTCACAGCCAAGACGAGAAGGAAGTATATTTCATTCTTCGTTTCGGGGCAAGGAGCAAGCGCTGCGGCGCGGTGTGAATTCATGGAGAGCCCGTTCGTCTCCCAGCATCGCGTCGATAGAATTCACGCGGTCCACTCGTGGTGCTCTGCGGAATTCTCTGTTGGAGGAGAGGATGATGAGTGCTCGCGCGCCAGTGCGGGATCCTTCGGCAGCCGAACGCGAAATTCATGAGCGCGCCGCTGCGGCGAAGATTCGCCTGAGGTTCGACAAATCCGTTCAGCGGCTGCTCGACGACGTGAAGACGGCTCTCGCTGACGCCATACCCGACGGCCAGGCGATCATCTTCGCCGTCACGGCGCCGATCAGGCGCCGAGCGAAGACGGCGATCGCCATCGAGGCCTTGGTGCGTGCCGGCCTGACTGCCACCGGAGGCGTTTGCAGCACGATTGAGGACAACCGCGTGCGGATCCGCCGCGTGAGGAAGGTTCCCGCGGGCAAGCCGAAAGTCCTCGGTTTCGTCCACAATCCGGAATCCGACGCGGATGCGCTGTTGACGCTGGCCGAGGCCCATCTTCTCGGGCGGGGTTAGCTTAAGGCGGCAAAATTTTGACGACGGCACGTCTGGCGCTCCGTCGAGCGGCGCCGCCCGCCTTGCGGTCAGCCCGGCCATGGCCGCTAGTTTTTCTGCGCAAACTGAGACTTTGGCTGTTTCCGGGTCTGCCAACCTGAGACTCGGTTCGTGGTGGGAGCATCACGAGACTGTTGGGGCGCGGGCAGGAGTTGGCAATGATAGGACCACGGCATTTCAGCATCTCCGAAATCGTAAGAAAATGGAGCCCGCGCGGATCCTCGACTCATTCCCTGATTAACGACAAGGACGGGACGAGCATGTCGGCGGGCTTTGTCTTCTTCAAGGACACCGACATTCCCTTCACCCTTTGGTACGACGAGGTCATCTGCTGCATCGCGACCGAAGAGCGCTTCTCGATCGTCGTTGGCGATCAGGAAAGCGTCTTCGAGCCAGGCGACATGATGTGGCTCCCGGCGAAGACGAGTTTGACATACCGTTCGAGGGGCATGACGACAGCTCTATGGGTCGTCACTCCGCCCGACTGGGAGGCGCACAGACCCGTTTCCTGAGCATGTCCATATCTCCGGCCGCCATGTCGAACACCAGCATGTTGCCGAGCCGGTTCGCAGCCAGTTGCGCGAGCTTGGAGTTTTCTGACGTTTAACGCAAGGATGCCGACCCTCTCCGTGGTCAGAGTGACCAGGTCACGAAGCCGCGCCTTGCAACGTGCGCGGCAACAACCGAACGGGGAGCAGACAATGACACGGACGATTTTGGCGCGGCTGACCTTTTCGGCCGGCGCCCTCGCAGTGGCAGTCAGTGCATTCGGCATGCGCGTCGCGGCGCAGGACGCGGATAGACCGATGGTCATCGCGCGAGACATGGATCTGAACTCGCTCGATCCGGCACGGGCAATTTGCGACACCTGCCAGATCTATCTGAGTTCCGTCTATGACCGGCTGGTCGATCTCGGCAAAGACAACAAGACGATCGTCCCGCTGATCGCCGACAAGTGGACGATCAATGACCGGCAGACAGAATTGACTTTCCACCTCGACCCGCGCGCTAAATTCTCGGATGGCTCCCCGGTCGAGGCAAAGGATGTCAAGTGGTCGCTGGAGCGGCTGAAGAACATCAAGGGGAGCATGGCGTATCTGGTCGATGCCATCAGCGCGATCGAGGCGACAGATGCTCATACCGTGAAGATCGTGCTTGCGGCTCCCAATTCCGAGTTCCTCGGCTCCTTGACCGCGCCTTACACCGGCATCTTGAACTCCGATCTGGCCGGTGAAAACGGTGCGACTTCCGGAACCGATGCAGACACCAAGGACCAAGCGGAGAACTGGTTCGTCGCCAATTCCGCAGGTGCCGGACCCTATCAATTGAAGAGCTACAGTCCGGGCAGCGAACTGAGGCTTGTTCGCAACGAGAACTATTGGCGCAACAAGCCTGCCGTCAAGGAACTGGTATTCCAGCAGATCAAGGAACCGATTGCGCAGGTGCAGGCCTTGCAGGCCGGAAATGCCGATATTGCGATGCAGGTCGATCCGGATACCGCGCAGGGTATCTCCGATCCGAACATTTCCGTGGAGACCGCTCCATCGTTCAACTTCGTTTATGTGGCCCTGAGCCCCGGCGCCAAGGGCGGCGAGGCCCTGACAGCGGAAGTGCGTGAAGCCATCGCATATGCGATCGACTACAAGGGCACGATCGACCTCATCCTTGGAGGAAGAGGTCAGCGACAGGCCTCGCCGATTGCCAATGGTTTCCCGGGCTCTGCCGGGCTGGAGCCGGTACAAACCGATCTGGAGAAAGCCAAGAGCCTGATGGCCAAGGCTGGTGCGAAGGATCTTACCTTCACGTCGATCTATCCCAACGTGAACCAGTACGGCGTGAACTTCACGACGATGATGCAGAAGGTCCAGATCGACCTGGCGAAGATCGGCATCAAGCTCGAGCTGCAGCCCACCGAGTTCCCGGTTTGGCGCGAGCACGTCAACGGCGAAGGCGTTCCAGTTACCGCCGTGTTCTTTGCGCCGGACTACTTCGGATCCGCGCAATACATTCAGTATTTCGGCCTGTTCGATGGCACGGTCTGGTTCAAGCGTTCGGGTGCAGCGAAGAATCCCGCGCTAGCGCGCCCAAAGGAGGGGGAAATCCTCGCAAAGGCGCTTGCGTCAGGTGGGGATGAGAGTGCCAGGGCTTTCGGAGAACTGGCGAAGATGATGCAAGAAGACCGCATCATCCTGCCGATCGCGAATCCGGACAACATCCTCGTCTATCGGAAGGAAGTCGCGGGCGTGCGATACAGCGCTTGCTGCAACCTTCCGACCTCCGAACTCTCCTGGAAGTAGGCGCGACGCGTTGTCGGTGTGTTGGGGCAAAGCCCGACACACCGACGCAACGTCGCGACCTCGATCAACATCAGAACAGGTTCTGCTCTCATGGATTCCGTCAAAGAAACCGATGTCGTCGTTGTAGGCGGTGGTCTTTCAGGCCTGTTCGCGGCGCTCACGCTCAGAAACGCCGGACATGAGGTGGTGGTGCTCGAGGCCAGAAACCGCGTCGGCGGGCTGACCTATTCTCCGATGAGCAAGGTCCTGGCGGCGAGGGTGGACCTTGGAGGACAATGGGCCGCGGTGCGGCACAAGAGGATTTCCGCGCTGATTGCGAAATACAATGTTCCCCTCACCCAGCAGTTCGTTCGCGGTGAACGGGCTTGCCTGCAGGACGATCGGACATTCTATGGCGCCATGGGCACCGTACCCGGTCTGAGCGAGAAGGAGGCCGCCGAGTATAAGCAGGGCCTGAAAAGGCTCTACGACGCCATGGACAAGATCGCGGAAGATCCATGGGAGTCCGCCGACGCAAGAGATCTGGATTCGATGACATTCGCAACCTGGGTGGACCAGGAGCCGACCGGCCCCAGGGCGCGTGCATCATTCTTCAGGATGCCCGGGGCCTATTATGGGGCGCTGGCGGAAGAGATCTCGGCGCTGGAACTCATCCACAAGCTCAAGTCGTGCGGTGGCCCGCTCTGGATGTCGGACGCCGTCGAAGGCGGCCAATCCCGGCATATGATGGGCTCGCAGATGGTCTCGGAGGGCATGGCGCGCGAATTGGGCGATGCGGTGAAGCCGTCCTCCCCGGTCCGACGCATCACGACAGCGGGTGAGCGAGTCACGGTTGAGGCAGAAGCCGGGACCTGGAAGTGCAAATACGTCGTGTGCGCGACTTCGCCGGCGATGATTTCGCAGATCAGTTTCGATCCGCCGCTGCCGGCGAAGCGGCGCCTGCTGCATCAGAGATTTGCGAACGGCCGTAATACCAAGGCGGTGATCATCTACGAAAAGCCCTTCTGGCGGGCCCGCGGCCTGAACGGGAACGTCATAGCGACTGATGGTTCGCTGACCGCGGCCTACGATCTTGGCGGTGAAAATCCGGATCGCGGAATCCTGATCACGCTCTTCACCGGAACACCGGCTTACCGGATGGACGAGCTGGCCCCGGAGCAGCGAAAGCAGCGCGTCCTTGGGCTGCTGGCACAGGCGCTCGGCGAGGAAGCCCTGAAACCCGCCGAATACATGGACCAGGTTTGGGCGGATGAGCCGTGGTCGGGCGGGGCGTCCAGTCCCTTCATGCTGCCGGGCGCCATGACCACAATCGGTCCGGAGCTCCGCGAGCCCTGCGGCCCGATCTATTGGGCCGGCACGCATATGTCCAAGGAGTTCAGGGGATATATGGAGGGGGCACTATCCGCAGCTGAGAATGCCGCAGAGCGGATCAGCGAGCGCCTACGCCGTGGCGCGGGACAGGCCTGACGCGCGCGTCCTATCAGTTTGCGTATTTTACCAGTTTATTTGCGCTAAATGAGATAACCCGCTACAGATACCCGGCACAGTTGGGGGCCGGTTGCGCGCGGCGTGAGTCATTGGGTCAATGCAAAAGGCCGACGGCGTTGAGGGGAAGGACACGGAGTCTGTGAGGACTCGATGAGTGCTGCGACCCATCAAGCCAAGCCCGTCGAGGCGCCGCGCCGCAAGAATGTCGCGCTGGTGATGACAGCGGACTCATCGCTTCATTGCGGGCTTCTTGCCGTCGAGCCGTTCCGTGCCGCCAATCGCCTCAGCAGCCAGGCAAACTACCAGATCGATATCGTCACGGTGGACGGAAGCCCGCTCCAAACGACCTTGCAAATTCAGGTGAATGCGACCGCAAGCTTCCAATCGGAAGCCCGCTACGACTTGATCATGGTCGTAATTTCATACGAACAAAACCAGCAATACAAACGCCGACTCTTCTCGTGGCTGCGCCGCCAGGCGCGATTTGGAGCGCATATCTGCGGCGTCGATTATGGACCCCTGCTGGTCGCCGAGTGCGGCCTGCTGGAAGGATATACGGCAACCGCACATTGGGGCACGATCGCCGCCTTCCGCGACCAGTATCCGGGAACGAAGGTCGCCGAACAGCTCTACGTCATCGACCGAGACAGGTCGACATGTGCAGGGCAGGTTTCGGTGCTCGATTATTCACTTGCGATGCTCGAGAAGATGAGCGGCCCCATCCTTGCGAAGGCCGTCAACAACGAGCTCATCTACATCGAGGCGAAGAATGGCGCCGCGGCGCAACGGCGCCTGATAAACGAAGACCAGTGGAAGGGAAATCCGATCCTGGCCAAGGCGAGTGAATTGATGATCGAGTCGATGGAGGAGCCTCTCACTCTGGCCCTGGTCGCCCGCCTCTGCGGTGTTTCAATCCGGGAACTTCAGTATTTGTTCAAGCGGTATCTCGGTCGCAGCCCGAGAGACTTCTATATGGAGTTGCGGCTGAACCGGGCGAAGGAGCTTCTGCTCTATAGCGGCCTCAGTATCCGAGAGACGGGTCTGGCATGTGGATTCGCGGCGGAGTCCACCTTCTTTCGCGCCTTCAGATCCCGTTTCAACACGACTCCCATGAAGCTGAGGCAATCGTTCCATCGAGCCCCGGCCTCGCGAGATGGGCGCCGGGTCTATTGACGGGGCGCTCGCGCCGGCAGCTTCAGTGCACCGCGGCGTACATGATCTTCTCTTCCGTCGCGTCGTCGGGGGCGAATTCCTCGACGATGCGGCCCTGGCGGCAGACCAGGATGCGGTCGGAGAGGTTCATGATCTCCGGGAGATAGGATGAGACCACGATCACCGCGAGGCCCTCGTCGGCGAGGCGGTTGATCAGCTGGTGGATCTCGGCGATGGCGCCGACATCGACGCCGCGGGTGGGTTCGTCGAAGATCACGATGCGGGGCTTCTGGATCAGGCCCTTGCCGATCACCACCTTCTGCTGGTTGCCGCCGGAAAGCTCGACCACCCGGGCGTTGTCGTTGATCGCCTTGACGTTGAGCCGGCCGCTCCATTCCTTGGAGAGCGCGTGCATCTCGCGCAGGCTGATGTATTTGCGCTGCTCGAGGTTGGCGGCGAGCAGGCCGGAATAGAGGTTCTCGGCGATCGACATGGTCTCGAAGAAGCCCTCGGCCTTGCGGTCCTCGGTCACGTAGACGATGCCGTCCTTGACCGCCTCGCGCGGCACGTAATAGCGCACCGGGCGGCCGTCGAGCTCGATCGTGCCGCCGGCGAAGAAGTCGCGCTTGTAGATGCCGGAGACCACCTTGAAGGTCTCGGTGCGGCCCGAGCCGATCAGGCCGAACACGCCGGTGATCTGGCCTTCGTAGATCGAAAAGGAATTGTTGCGGACCTGCGCGCCCATCGAGATGTCCTGCACCGAGAGCACGCGGTTGCCGGGCTTGCGGATCTCCTCAGGCTCGCGCTTCTTGTTGTAGATCTCGCCGGAGAGGGTGCGACCGACCATGGCGCGCACGATCTTCTCGCGGTCGAAGGCCTTGGCCTGGTCGGTGACGACCAACTCGCCGTCGCGCAGGATGGTGATGCGGTCGGCATGGGCCAGCGCCTCTTCCAGGGCATGGCTGATGAAGACGATCGAGACGCCGCGCCGCTTCAGGCGGTGCATGAGGGAGAAGAAATGCCGCTTCTCCTCGGGGGTGAGCGATGCCGTCGGCTCGTCGAAGATGATGACCTCGGCATTGTGGTGGACGGCGCGGGCGATCTCCACCATCTGCTTCTTGGCGGCGCCGAGCGTGGAGACGATCGCCGTCGGGTCCACCGGGAAGTTCAAGGATTGCAGGAACTGCTGGGCCGAGATGTAAATGCCGCGCAGGCGGTTCAGCACCTTCTCGCTGCCGAGATAGAGATTCTGCGCCACCGTCATCGAGGGCACCAGGCTGGTTTCCTGGAACACCATGGCGATTCCGGCTTCCAGCGCCTCGAACGGCGTCTGGAAGGAGACTTCCCGGCCGCGCCAGGTCATGGTTCCGCTTGAAGCGGTGACGACGCCGGCCATCACTTTGGTGAGGGTCGACTTGCCGGCACCGTTCTCGCCCAGCAGCGCGTGGATCTCGCCCTTTACCAGGTCGAAGTCGACCTCTTTCACGGCGGGCACGCCGCGATAGAGCTTGCTGATCTTCTTCATCTCGACGATGGGCTCGCTCATCGCGAAATCTCCAGGATGGCGTGGCCGCCTTTGGACGCGGCGAAGACCCGGCCGTTGACCTCGGCGACCGAGGTGATGCCGTGGCGCCTTCCGTTGGCGCGGCTGTGGAAGCTCGCGACCGGGCGGAGCTGCGCGTCCAGCTTCACCACCAGTCCGTAGGAGCGGGAGGGCGACCAGGGCTTGTGGATGCCCATGGTCTTGACGCCGCCGCATTGCAGCGGCTCGAGGAAGTTGCCGCCGGAAGCGAGCGCGGGCGCAATCCAGTATTCGCGCGGCACGTCGCGCATCATCTGCTCGCGATAGGCATCTTCCATCAGGGTGAACTCGATCAGCCGGTTCCGGGGCGCGAACAGGGCGAGCCAGACACCGCCGTCGCCGGCGGGCGCGAGCTTGGCCGGATAGCCCGGCAGCTTTTCCAGGATCGGCTTCTGCGCGCCGGTCGTCGCGAGGCGGACGACGCGGTGCTGCCAGGCCTCGGCGACGATCACGCTGTCGCGGTCGGCCAGCAGGCCGTTGGGAAAGGCGAGGCCCTGCACCACCAGCTTGGCGTTGCCCTTGCCGGAAAGATCGAGCCGCCAGACCGAGCCGAAGGCGTTCTTGCTCATGAGATCGACCGCCCAGTCCGAAGGCCGGTGCCGGGCCGAGCCCTGCGCGACATAGAGCGCGCCGGACTGGTCGAAGGCCAGCGCCGTGGGACAGGCGAGGTTGGCGGTGGCGGGGAGGTCGCGCGGGTTTCCCTCGCGCGGCATCAGGCCGAGCTCGCCGTTGTCGAGGCCGATCGCGATGTCGCCGCCGGGTGAGACCGCGAGGGCGGTCACCGCTGCGTCGAAGCCGTGCAACTCCTCGACCTTGCCGTCTGCAAGCGCGAAGACCCGGTCATGGGAGGAAAAGATCAACCTCTCGCCGTCGCTGCAGAGATTATCCGGGGCGTCGATCTCGAGCGCGACCGGCGCCTCGTCCAGCGCGGTGTTCGGCTTCAGCGCGCCGTCCATCGGCGGGATGGTGACGGCCTTGCCGCGGAAGATGTCGAGGATGGGGTCGAAGATCATTTCTTCTCTCCCCAATAGGCCACCGGCGCGGTCCAGCTCGGGTCGGCGCCGGGAATCTTGTAGCGGCCGACGCGGTTGTTGAGGATGCCGCCGATATAAAGATAACCCTTGTGCTCCCGCATCGAGGTGACCATCGGGTGCGAGATACCGGTGAGGTCGCCGAGCGTCGCGACGATCTTGCCGGTCTCGTCGAACTTGACCACTCCGCCGGTGTTGATGTTGGGGAAGAGCCAGTCGTCCATCGGGAGATTCCGGGTCATCCGCTTGCGCATGCCGGGGTGGCGCAGGGCGAGGTCGAAGGTCGGCGTGCGCATGCCGAGCCAGGCCATCCAGTAGGTGCCGTCGGAGGCGCGGTTGATGTTGTCGGGATAGCCCGGCATGTCCTTGATCACGCATTCGAGCGTGCCGGCCTTGGGACCGTCGAACCAGTAGCGGTGCACCGAGCAGGCCCAGCTCTCGGCCAGGAATAGCGACTTGCCGTCATGCGCCATGCAGACGCCGTTGGCGTAGCGCAGCTTCTCCAAGACCGTCGTGGTCTTCTGCGTGCGCGGGTCGTAGCAGAGCAGGCGACCGGTCGGGCGCGCCTCGATCGAATCCAGCGCCCATTCATGGGCGTCGTAGCGGGTGGTGGAATCGGTGAAGAAGATCCGTCCGTCCGGCGCCACGTCGCAGTCGTTGGGATCGCGGAGCCGCGCGTCGTCCACCACCGAGGTCCAGGTGCGCCTTGTCTCGGCCGAAAGCCGGGTCACCTCGCGCTCGGGCGAGATCGAGTAGAGGCCCATCGCGCCGACGCAGGAGAGCAGGTTGCCGGCGGGATCGAAGGCGAGGCCCAGCGGGAAGCCGCCGGTATGGGCGAAGACTTCGGACTTCTTATAGTCGGGCGCGAAGAAGCGGATGATCTCGCCGTGCCGGGTGCCGCAATAGAGGTGGTCGTCGCGGTCGAGCATCACGTCCTCGGGCCCTTCGAGCTCACCGAGGCCGATATACTGGGTCTCGGAGATTTCGTTGTTGAGGGCATAGGGGCTGTCCGAGCCGGGCAGGGCGGAATGCGCGTCGTCCATGCGGAAATGGATCGGGGTCACGTAGACCTCGTCCAGCACCTTGTGCCGGTTCTTCAGCCAGCGGATGTCGAGCACGACCGCGGCGGCGAGCATCAGGCCCAGCACCATCTGGTTGGTGCCGGTGCCGAAACCAAGGCGGACCAGCCCGTTCGACATCACCAGCACGACGATGGCGCCCATCAAGCCTTTCACGATCGAGCCGCGCCCGCCGCCGAGGCTGTTGCCGCCGACCACCGCGGCGGTCAGCGCCATGATCTCATATCCGAAGCCGGTTCCGGGCCCGGCCCCCTGCAGCCGCGTCGCGCAAAGGAAGCCGGCGAGGCCGCAGCAGAGTCCCGAGACCACATAGGTGATGAAGACGGTGCGCTTCACGCGGATGCCGGCATTGTAGGCCGAGCGGCGCGAGCCGCCGACCGCGAGCATGTGCCAGCCGATCCGCGAGCGGGTCATCACGACATGCGCGACGATCGCGATGACGACGGCGGTCGCGACCGCGATCGACGGGCCGTTCGACTTCATGCCGAAGATGGTGCCGTCGCCGATGAAGTCCCAGGTGTCGGACATCGCCGTCGACATCTGGATCTGCGTGCCGTAGTCGATCACCAGGATGTCGAACACGGCGCGGCCGATGATCAGGGTCACCAACGTGGTCAGAAATGCGCGCAGCCGCAGATAGCCGATGAGATAGCCGTTGATGCAGCCGCAAAATAAGCCGGTCGCGATCGCCGCCGCGAAGGCGACCCAGACCGGTTGTTCCAGGATGTAGAAGCTGCCGACGGCGGAGAACATCGCGAGGGCGAAGATCGAGCCGATGGAGAGGTCGATCCCGCCGCCTAGTATGACGATGACCATGCCGGTCACCAGGATCGAAAATTCGCCGAGCTGCCGCGTGGAATCGGTGAGCGAGCCGGGGTTGAAGAAGCCCTGGATGGCCGTGCCGAAGATCGCGATGGTGATGACCAGCGCCGTGAACGGAATCGCATTATCCGTCCAGCGCTTGGTGAGGATCTCGCCGATCAGGTGATCGGGGATGTAGTTGTAGCGCAGGCGCAGCGCCCGCTCACGCAAGGTCATGGGGCGATCCGGTCAAAAGAAACGGGAGCGGCCGGCGACCAGCCGCTCCCGCCGTCAATGGGCGATCAGAACTTGCCGGCCTGCAGGGCCTTCACGTCCCAGCAGGTGCCGGGCTTCAGGTCCTCTTTGAACCAGGCCTTTTCCAGCGTGTAGATGTAGGTGCTGGAGGTGCCCGCCGGCTGCTTGCTCTGCAGCAGGAACTTGATGATCGCGTTCATGTCGCGCGACTGGCCGGCGAGGTCGGTCATGACGATGGCGCTGAAGGTGCCGTCCTCGATCGACTTGCAGGCGAGCGATTCGCCGCCGCCGGTGGTTATCAGGTGCACCTTGCCGTCGAGCTTGGCGTCCTTGATGGCGGCCGCGGCGCCGGTCGCGTCGCCATCCCAGAAGTCGATGATGGCGCAGATGTCCGGGTTCTGCTGCAGCATGGTGGCGGTCACCGTGCGCGAGGTGGTCGGATCCCAGTTCGAGAACGGCTCGGCGACGATCTTGAACTCTGGATTCTTGGCCAGCACCTTCTTGATGCCGTTGTACTGGAAGATCGACGAGGCGTTGGCCGCATCGCCCTGCACCAGGCCGATCTTCTTCGACGAGCCGTCGCCGCAGGCCTTGACGGCCGCTTCGGCCTCGAGCTGGCCGAGGCGATCCCAATCGCTGCCGATGAAGGCGTCGGCCGGGAAGTTCATCGGGTTGTCGATCAGCACCACATAGATGCCTTCGCTCTGCGCCTTCTTCAAGAGACGCGAGAAAGTGTTGAGATCCGGCGAGTGGATCACCAGCACGTCGGGCTTCGGATCGGCGGAGATCACCTCGGTGATCGCCTGGGTCGCCGCCTCGGTGCTCCAGTTCGGGTCGCGGGTCTCGAAGGTGCCGCCCCAGCCCTCGACCTCTTTCTTGAGGTAGGCTGCCCAGCCTTGCGCGAGGTCGAAGCCCATCGCCATCGGAATGAGGACGACGCGCTTGCCCTTCATGGCCGATTCATAGGCGGCCGGGCCCGGGTCGGTGGCTTCCTGAGCTTGGGCGATACCGACGGCGCCCAGCACCGTCCCGAACACCGTAAGGGCCGCGGCGGCCAGCATGGCTCTCATCTTCATGGTCAGATCCTTCCTCTCTGTCGTGATGGTTTCGCGTTCTTGATGCACTCAGATATCGCCCTGCTGTGCGGTCTGCTCGTCGCGCGGGTTCAGCAGCCCGTCGACCACGATGGCGACCAGCAGCACCAGGGACTTGATCAGGTTCTGGTAGATGTTGGAGATGTCGAGGATGGTCATCGCGTTCTGCATGATGCCGATTAGTAGCGCGCCGACCACGACGTTGCGCATGGCGCCGCGCCCGCCGGAAAGCCCGATGCCGCCGATCACCACCACCAGGATCACGTCATAGAGCAGGTTGGAGTTGACCACCCGCACATTGATGCTCTGCAGGCTGGAGGCGGTCAGCACGCCGGCGGCGAAGGCGGTGAAGGCGGAGATCACGTAGCGCAGCACGGTCATCGGCCGCACCGGCACGCCCATGTTGCGGGCCGCCATCGGGTTGTCGCCCTCGAGGTAGACGTAGCGGCCCCATTTCGAGAAGCGCAGGAACAGGAAGGCGACGAAAGCGGCGGCGGCGAAAGAGAAGACCTCGACCGGGATCTCGGCGAGATGGATCTGCTGCAGGCCGAGGATCCAGTTCTCCGCCGGAACCCCGGTCGCGTCCTGCGTGATCAGTTGCGAGCGGGCGAAGCCGTAGACGAAATAGCCGCTGGCCAGGGTCACGAAGATCGCCGGCACGTCGGCATAGGCGACCAGGAAGCCGTTAATCAGCCCGATCGCCAGCACGCCGCCCAGGGCCCAGGCTAGGGCCAGGCCGGGAGCGACGCCGCTTTGCAGCATCTGCAGGTACCAGGCGACCGACATCGCCATCACCGCGACGGCGGAGAGATCGATGCCGCGGCCGATGATCACGATGCCCATGCCGACGGCGAGAATGCCGAGCACCGAAACGCTGCGCACCATGGCGATCAGGTTGCCGGGCTGCAGGAAGCCGTTCAGCGTCAGCCCGGCGACGACGAACAGCGCCGTTGCCAGCAGGAAGACGATGACTTCCTGGCTGAGATTCCCGAAAACCCTGGTCTTGTTCATTCTTCGCCGCCCCGTGTCGGCCGGTAGTGAACAACGAAACCAGCATATGAACAAGGCCTTGCGACCCCTGCATAAAAGGGGAGGGGGAACCGCCTCGGGCTATGGCCTGGGGTGAACCAATGAGACCACTTACAACCGCCTGCAAAGGGGGTAAGATTTCCTCAAACCGCCGCGCTGCCTCCTCAGTCCATGGGCCGGAGTCTGCCGCGCGGCTGCCAATAATAGGGAGTGCCTGCCATGTCCGTGCTGATCAAGGGTGGTACCGTCGTCACCGCCGAACAAATGACCCGGGCCGACGTCCTCTGCGAGAACGGCAAGATCAAGGCCGTGGGCGAGAACCTCGCGGCGCCCGCCGGCGCCCAGGTGGTCGATGCCGGCGGCCAATACGTGATGCCGGGCGGAATCGATCCCCATACCCATATGCAGCTGCCCTTCATGGGCACGGTCGCCAGCGAGGATTTCTTCACCGGCACCGCGGCGGGCTTGGCGGGCGGCACGACAATGATCATCGATTTCGTGATCCCGTCGCCGAACACGTCCCTCATGTCGGCCTACAAGGAGTGGATGAGCTGGGCCGAGAAGTCCTGCGCCGACTATTCCTTCCATGTCGCTGTCACCTGGTGGAGCGACCAGGTCTATGAGGACATGGGCACGCTCGCCAAGGAGCATGGCGTCAACTCGTTCAAGCATTTCATGGCCTACAAGAACGCCATCATGGTGCCGGACGAGAACCTGGTGAAGAGCTTCTCGCGCTGCCTCGAGCTGGGCGCGATCCCGACCGTGCATGCCGAGAACGGCGAGCTGGTCTTCCACCTGCAGAACGAGCTGGTGAAGAAGGGCCTGACCGGTCCCGAGGCGCACCCGATGTCGCGCCCGCCCGAGGTCGAGGGCGAGGCCGCCAACCGCGCGATTCGCGTCGCCCAGGTGATCGGCAACCCGCTCTACATCGTGCACAACTCTTGCAAGGAAGCGGTCGAGGCGATCACCCGCGCCCGCAACGAGGGCCAGCGGGTCTATGGCGAGGTGCTGGCCGGGCATCTGCTCATCGATGATTCGGTCTATCGCAACCCGGATTGGAACTTCGCCGCGGCGCATGTGATGAGCCCGCCGTTCCGCCCGAAGGAGAACCAGGAGATCCTCTGGCGCGCGCTGCAATCCGGCACGCTGCAGACGACGGCGACCGATCACTGCTGTTTCTGCGCCGATCAAAAGGCGATGGGCCGCGACAACTTCACCAAGATCCCGAACGGCACCGGCGGCGTCGAGGACCGGATGTCGGTGATCTGGCACCACGGCGTCGGCACCGGGCGCCTCACGCCGATGGAATTCGTGCGGGTGACCTCGGCCAACGCGGCGCAGATCTTCAACATCTATCCGCGCAAGGGCTCGGTCAGCGTCGGCGCCGATGCCGATCTCGTGGTCTGGGACCCGAAGGCCAGCCGCACCATCTCGGCCAAGACCCATCACCAGAAGGTCGATTTCAACATCTTCGAAGGCATGACGGTGACCGGCATCAACACCGTCACCATCGCCGCCGGCAAGGTGGTCTACGAGAAGGGCGAGCTCAAGGTGGAGAAGGGCGCCGGCAAGTACGTGAACCGTCCGTGCTACCCGGCGGTGTTCGATGCGGTGAAGAAGCGCAACGACGCCCGCCAGCCGCGCGCCGTGCCGCGCAAGGCCGCGCAGTAACCTCACGGCAGGTCGGGGGGCCACGCCGTCTTGTTCGGGGGAGACCGCAAGCGCGTCGCTTTTGCTTCGGGCGCGGCGCCTGAGCGCGGGCCGCAGAACGCGCTGATCGAATGCATGGACGGTGCCTTCGCGCGGCTGCCGGACCTGGTCCAGAAAGCCCATCACGGCACCATCAAGCTGTCGGGTACGGCCAAGGTGGAGCGCGGCGGCGGTCTCGGCGGCTTGGTCGCCGCGATCATGGGCCTGCCGAAATCCAACCCGAAGGCCGAGCTGGTGGTGATGGCCTGGCACTTCCCCGACCAGATCGTCTGGTCGCGGAGCTTTGACGGCAAGATCTTCGAAAGCACCTTCAGACTAGACGATGATCTGCTGGTCGAACAAATGGGGCCGCTGTCACTCTATCTGCAGCCAATGTGCGAAGGCGGCCGGCTGGTCTACCGCCTGCTCGGGACGCAGATCGGCCCGATCACCCTGCCGCGCTTTCTCGCGCCCTCGATGAACGCCTGGGAGAGCGAGAAGGACGGGAAGTATGCGTTCGAGGTTTCGGTGGGGCTGCCGTTCTGCGGGCAGGTGATCCGTTATTCCGGCGCGCTCGATCTAGAAGTAATGGCGACGTAAGAGTCGAATTGAGTGAGGCCGCATGAAAAGCGATCGACCGCCGTTCCCCATAGTCTTCAGAGCGGGACTCCAGAAGTCCTGGAAGCTGGCCGCCTTCTCGACTGCGATGTTTATGGTGGTGGGCTGGGTGCTGGAGGGAGACCGTAAGCAGCTTATGACGGCCGGTATCTTCTTCGCGATCATGTTTGCATCGCGATTCATTGCGGAATGTTGGCGCCCGAGCCCGATCGTAGGCGATCAAGCAGGCGACCGGTCACGGTCGCAGCCCTAGCCCTCTGAGCACGATCTCCGTCGTCTGCCCGGCCGCGGCGTCGTAGTCGGCGGGCTTCAGCGACTTCCTGCCCAGCACCGCGGCGATCTGCACGGCGAAGTCGGCGTAGGTCTGGGTCGCCGCCCAGAGCATGAAGAACAAGTGCCGCGGATCGACCGGCTGCATCTTGCCGGCCTTGACCCAGCCGTCGATCACCTTGGCCTTGCGGGCGACCCAGTCCTTCAATTCGGTTTCGAGAAACCCGCCGAGCTGCGGGGCGCCGTGAATCAACTCGTTGGCGAAGACCCGCGATGCCAGCGGCCGCCGCCGGGCGAGGTCGATCTTCGCCGCGATGTAATGAGCGAAGGCTTCGGCCGGATCGGATTCCGGCTGGATCTCGTCGGCGGTGCCGAGCCAGAGGTCGAGGATCCGCTCCATCACCCGGCGATAGAGCTCCTCCTTGGTCTTGCAGTAATAGTGCAGGTTCGGCTTCGGGATACCGGCGCGCCGCGCGATCTCCGACATCGCGGCGCCGCTGAAGCCGTGCTCGGCGAAGACCGCTTCGGCGGCGGCCAGGATCTTCGCCTCGATCTTGGCACGCGCCTGTTCGCGCGGGCCTGCTCCCGCGGTGTCGCCGCCGTCGCCGGCAGGCTTAGGGGCCGAGTCCATCCATCCTCCCATGCCGGCCGGCGCTTGGCAGGCCGCGCGGCCTTGGCTGTTGCCGCCATTCTAGCGCATTTCCGGGGACCCCGCGAATAAAACTTGATCGATCGGTCAAACTTTGGCAGGCTTCTGCAATAGGGAGTTGCGCGCCCGTAACGGTTCTTCTGCCTAACACCGAGCCGACCGGGAGCGCACGAGAGCTTGAAGGGAGACTGCCAATGGCACCTGCACCCCACGGTGGCATGGTGGGCGGCTCGGCCGGACATTTGTCGCGCGCCGAGATCGACGATAATTTCGCCGACATCAAGCCGATGCTCGACAAGAAGCGCGCGATCGTGGACAGCGCGCGCTGCTTCTTCTGCCATGATGCGCCCTGCGTCGAGGCCTGCCCGACCGGCATCGACATCCCGAACTTCATCCGCATGATCTCGACCGGCAACACCAAGGGTGCGGCCGAGAAAATCCTGGCCGAGAACATCTTCGGCGGTATGTGCGCGCGGGTCTGCCCGACCGAGATCCTCTGCGAGCGTTCTTGCGTGCGCAATACCTCGGAGGACAAGCCGGTCGATATCGGCGCCTTGCAGCGCTATGCGGTCGATCAGCTGATCGAAGCGGGGCACCAGCCTTTCACCCGTGCGGAGTCGAGCGGCAAGAAGATCGCCGTGGTCGGCGGCGGTCCGGCCGGCATGTCCTGCGCGCATCGGCTTGCGGTGCTGGGGCATGCGGTCACGGTCTACGAAGCACGGCCGCATCTCGGCGGCCTCAACGAATACGGCATCGCCGCCTACAAGACGGTCGACAACTTCGCCCAGCGCGAGATCGATTTCATCCTCTCGGTCGGCGGCATCGCGGTGAAAGCGGGGCAGCGTCTCGGCAAGGACGTGCAGCTCGCCGATCTCGCCCGTGACTATGATGCGGTCTTCCTCGGCATCGGCCTCGGCGGCGTCAATGCGCTGGATCTGGCCGGCGAAGGCGAGTTGAAAGGTGTGCTCGATGCGGTCGGCTATATCGCCGAGCTGCGTCAGGCCAAGGACAAGGCAGTGCTGCCGGTCGGCCGGAAAGTGGTGGTGATCGGCGGCGGCAACACGGCGATCGACATCGCGATCCAGACCAAGAAGCTCGGCGCCGAGGACGTGACGATCGCCTATCGCCGCGGTGCCGAGAATATGAGCGCCACCGGGCATGAGCAGGAATTCGCCCAGGTCTCCGGCGTCAAGATCAAGCATTGGGTGAAGCCGGTGAAGCTCGTGGGCTCGAACGGCGCCATCGCCGGCATCGAGCTCGAATACACGCGGATGAACAACGGCAAGCTCGAAGGCACCGGCGAGACCTTCACCATCGAATGCGACCAGCTGTTCAAGGCGATCGGCCAGACCCTCACGCCGCCTTCCGGCCTCAACACCGCGAAGGGCAAGATCGTGGTCGATCAAGATTTCAAGACCAGCATGCCAAAAGTCTGGGCCGGCGGCGATTGCGTTGCCAGCGGCACGGACCTGACGGTGCAAAGCGTGCAAGACGGCAAGCTCGCGGCGCATGCGATCGACCGCGCGCTCAGGAGGAACGGCCATGGCTGATCTCAGCACCAACTTCGTCGGCATCAAGTCGCCGAACCCGTTCTGGCTGGCCTCGGCGCCGCCGACGGACAAGGAATACAACGTGGTCCGCGCCTTCAAGGCGGGCTGGGGCGGTGTGGTCTGGAAGACCCTGGGCGAAGACCCGCCGGTGGTGAACGTGTCGTCGCGCTACGGCGCGCTGCACATCAACGACGACCGGATCGTCGGCTTCAACAACATCGAGCTGATCACCGACCGGCCGCTCGACGTGAACCTGCGCGAGATCAAGCAGGTGAAGCGCGACTGGAAGGACCGGGCGCTCATCGTTTCGCTGATGGTGCCCTGCGAGGAGATGAGCTGGAAGAACATCCTGGCGCGGGTCGAGGAGACCGAGGCGGACGGGATCGAGCTCAATTTCGGCTGCCCGCATGGCATGTCGGAGCGCGGCATGGGCTCGGCGGTCGGCCAGGTGCCGGAATACGTCGAGATGGTCGCCCGCTGGTGCAAGCAGCACACGCGGATGCCGGTCATCGTCAAGCTGACCCCGAACGTCACCGATGTGCGCAAGCCCGCACGGGCGGCGAAGAAGGGCGGGGCCGACGCGGTCTCGCTCATCAACACCATCAACTCGATCTGCGGTATCGACCTCGACCATTTCGCGCCGATGCCGATGGTGGACGGCAAGGGTACCCATGGCGGCTATTGCGGCCCGGCGGTGAAGCCCATCGCCATGCACATGACGGCCGACATCGCCCGCGACCCGGAGACCCACGGGATTCCGATCTCGGCGATCGGCGGCATCGGCAACTGGCGCGATGCGGCGGAGTTCATCTCGCTCTCGGCCGGCACGGTGCAGGTCTGCACCGCGGCGATGCATCACGGCTTCCGCATCGTCGATGACATGATCACCGGCTTGAGCAACTGGATGGATTCCAAGGGCTACAGACACATCGACGACTTCCGCGGCAAGGCCGTGCCGAACGTCACCGACTGGCAGTTCCTCAACATCAACTACAAGTCGGTCGCGGTCATCGACCAGGACAAGTGCATCCAGTGCGGGCTCTGCCACATCGCCTGCGAGGATACCTCGCACCAGTCGATCGCGGCTTTGCGGGTGGATGGCAAGCGGCGCTACGAGGTGATCGAGGCGGAATGCGTCGGCTGCAATCTGTGCCAGCATGTCTGCCCGGTGCCGGACACGATCAGCATGGTTTCGGTCGATACCGGGAAACCTTACCTCAATTGGACTCAGGACCCGCGCAATCCGCATGCTAAAAAGGCGGCGGAATAAAGAAGAATCAGACAGGAGTGACAGGTGGCGACCAATCTCAAGGTGGACGGCGACCGGCTGTGGGACAGCCTGATGGAGATGGCCAAGATCGGCGCCACGGCCAAGGGCGGCGTCTGTCGCCTGGCTTTGACCGATCTCGACCGCGAGGCCCGCGACCTCTTCATCACCTGGTGCCGCCAGGCCGGCTGCACGATCAAGATCGACAAGATGGGCAATATCTTTGCCCGCCGCGCCGGCAAGGATGACTCCTTGGCGCCGGTGATCACCGGCAGCCATATCGACAGCCAGCCCACGGGCGGCAAGTTCGACGGCATCTACGGCGTGCTCTCCGGCCTCGAAGTGATCCGCTCCCTGAACGATCTCAAATATGAGACCAACCGGCCGATCGAAGTCGCGGTCTGGACCAACGAGGAAGGCTCGCGTTTCGCGCCGGCCATGGTGGCGTCGGGCGTCTTCGCCGGCGTGTTTGACCTGGAATACGGCCTCAGCCGCGCCGATCCCAGCGGCAAGACCATGGGCCAGGAGCTGGAGCGGATCGGCTATGCCGGTCCGGAGGAGGTCGGCAAGCGGCCGGTCCATGCCTTCTTCGAGGCGCATATAGAGCAGGGCCCGATCCTGGAGAACGAGAAGAAGACCATCGGCATCGTCCAGGGCGCGCAAGGCCAGCGCTGGTTCGAAGTGGTGATGACCGGCCAGGAGGCCCATGCCGGCCCCACGCCGATGAAGGTGCGCAAGGATGCGCTGGTCGGCGCGGCGCATGTGGTGACCGCGGTCAACAAGATCGGCCACGGCAACCAGCCCTTCGCCTGCGCCACCGTCGGCATGATCACCAACAGCCCCAATTCCCGGAACACCATCCCGGGCAGCGTCTTCTTCACGGTTGATCTGCGTCATCCGGAGGACTCGGTGCTCTCGAAGATGGCGGCCGAGGTGAAGGCCGCGGCCGAGGAGGCCTGCAAGCAGCATGGCCTCTCCATAGACTTCAAGGAGATCTGGTATTCGCCGCCGGTGAAGTTCGATGCGAACTGCGTCGCCGCGGTGAAGAAGGGGGCCGAGGAGCTCGGCTTCGATGCCATGCCGATCATCAGCGGGGCAGGCCACGATGCCTGTTATTTGAGCAGGGTGGCGCCGACCGCCATGGTCTTCATCCCCTGCGAGGACGGGATCAGCCATAACGAGATCGAGAACGCCACCAAAGGCGATTGCGCCGCTGGTTGCGACGTGCTGCTTCGTGCCATAGTGGAACGCGCGAATGCCGTCTGACGGCGACGCGCGGCTGACGCAGGCGGCGGCCGCAGATACAGTGGGGAATGCCGTGGCCGGCGACGTCGTCATCGATATCCGCAAGCTCAGCCTGACGTTCCAGACGGCGGACGCGCCGGTCCATGCGCTGACCGACATCGACCTCCAGGTCCGGGCGGGCGAGTTCGTGTCGCTGATCGGCCCGTCGGGCTGCGGCAAGACCACCTTGATGCGGATCGTCGCCGATCTCGAGCAGCCGACCGGCGGCACCGCGCTGGTCAACGGCATGACGCCGCAGGAAGCGCGGCTGAAGCGCGCCTACGGCTACGTGTTCCAGGCGCCGGCGCTCTATCCCTGGCGCAACGTGCTCGGCAACGTCACCCTGCCGCATGAAATCTTCGGCACACCCGACCGCGAAACGACGGCGAAGCGCTATCTGGACCTGGTCGGCCTCACGGGCTTCGAGAAGAAGTTCCCCTGGCAGCTTTCCGGCGGCATGCAGCAGCGGGTCTCGATCGCGCGCGCGCTCAGTTTCGATCCGCAGATCCTGCTGATGGACGAGCCGTTCGGTGCGCTGGACGAGATCACCCGCGACCGCATGAACGAGGAGCTGCTCTCGATCTGGCGCAAGACGCAGAAAACCGTGATCTTCGTGACCCATTCGATCGACGAAGCGGTCCTGCTCTCGACCCGGATCGTGGTGATGAGCGCGCGGCCGGGGCGAATCGTCGAGGTGATCGACAGCACGCTTCCGCCGGACCGCAGCCTGGAGACCCGCGAGAGCCCGGAAGCCATCGCGCTGGCGCATCGGGTGCGCGAGGGCCTGAAGGCCGGGCATTCTTATGACTGACCCCGCCCATGACTGACGTTGCGATGCCGGGCGGCCTGGGTGCGCTGGTCTCGCCGCGCGGGCGTGTGATGCCGGTCGTGACCATCGTCGCAGCGATCGTCGTGCTCTGGTACCTGCTGGCCATCCTGCTCAACTGGCCGCAGGTCACGGCCATGATGGCGAACAACAACCAGACCGGCACGACGACGGAAATCATCGGCGCCACCTGGTCGATGGAACGGCCGGTGCTGCCGGCGCCGCACCAGGTCCTGGCCGAGTTCTGGAAGACCACCTTCGAGACCGCGCCTTCCTCCAAGCGCTCGCTGGTCTACCACGCCTGGATCACCGCTTCGGCGACCATGCTCGGCTTCGCTTTCGGCGCAATCCTCGGCATGCTGCTGGCGGCGGGCATCGTGCATGTGAAGACGCTCGACCGCAGCCTGATGCCCTGGATCATCGCCTCGCAGACCGTGCCGATCCTGGCGATCGCACCGATGGTGATCGTGATTTTGGGCTCGATCGGCATGGTCGGGCTGGTGCCGAAGGCGATCATCGCGATGTATCTCTGCTTCTTCCCGGTCACCATCGGCATGGTGAAGGGGCTGCGCTCGCCGGACCTGCTGCAGCTCGACCTGATGCGCACCTACAGTGCCGGCCCGTGGCAGATCTTCTGGAAGCTGCGGCTGCCGGCCTCGATGCCCTTCCTCTTCGCCAGCATGAAGGTGGCGATCGCGATTTCCCTGGTCGGCACCATCGTCGGCGAGCTGCCGACCGGTGCCAGCGGCGGCATCGGCGCGCGGTTGCTGGCCGGTTCCTATTACGGGCAGACCGTGCAGATCTGGTCGGCCCTGTTGATGGCCGCGATCCTCGGCTCCGTTCTGGTCTATGCCATGGGCGGGATCGAGCGCCTCACCCTGAAGCGGATGGGGGTGCGGTGATGAACCCCGGCATGAGCTGGAAGGACCGCCTCGGCGCGCATCTGCCGCTCCGCTTCATCGCGGCGCTGTGCATCATCTTCAGCTTCTGGATGCCGGTCGGCACCTATGACGACGATGTGATCTTCTGGGGCGCGTTTCCGCAGGCCCTCATCACCATGCTGATCGGCCTGGGCGGTCTCTCGGTGGCGCCCTGGGTGATGCTGCGCATGGCTGCGCTCGGTTTGGCCGCGGCGGCGCTGATCATGCTGCCGACCGCCGAGTTCCAGATGGGCCTCACCGCAAGCGGCTTCTGGCTGGCCCTGGTCGGCGTCCTGCTGTTTGCCTGGATCGTCATGGCGGATCTTGCGGCGATGAAGCGCAACCGCTGGCGCGACATCGCCATCCCGCTGATCTTCGGCCTGCTGCTGGTCTATCTCTGGCAGGCGGTGGTGATCGGCTTTGCCGTGCCGAAGGTGCTGCTGCCGGCCCCCACGGCAATAGCCACGGCCATCGCTGCGGGCACTGCGATGCTGTGGGACGACTTTGCGCAGACTTTCCTGAAATCCGTGCTGGCCGGCTTCGTGATCGGCAATGCGGTCGGATTCCTCACGGCACTGCTCGCCGACCGCTATCCCTTCCTGCAGCGCGGGTTGCTGCCCTTGGGCAACTTCGCCAGCGCCGTGCCGATCATCGGCATCGCGCCGATCATGGTGATGTGGTTCGGTTTCGGCTGGGAGTCGAAGTCGGCTGTGGTCGTGCTGATGATCTTCTTCCCGATGCTGGTGAACGCGCTGGCCGGGTTGCAGGCCGCCGACCGGATGTCGCTCGACCTCATGCGCTCCTATGGCGCGAGCTATGCGGAGACCTTGCTGAAGCTCAGGCTGCCGAGCGCGCTCCCCTTCATCTTCAACGCCCTGAAGATCAACTCGCCCCTGGCGCTGATCGGCGCCATCGTGGCCGAGTTCTTCGGCTCGCCGACCGCGGGCATGGGCTTTCGCATCAACATCGAGAACGCCCGGATGGGCCTCGATGTCGTCTGGGCCACCATTGCCGTCGCCGCGGTTGCCGGATCGGCGTTCTACGGCATCATCGCGCTCCTGGAGCGCGCTTTCACCTTCTGGCATCCTTCCTATCGGGCACAAAACTGAGAAACAGGAGAGGCATAATGAAACTCAGCATGACCATTGGCGGCATGGCGACCGCGATCGCGCTCTGCATGGCCGCCACCGCGGCAAACGCCGAGGACCTGACCCTGCAGCTGAAATGGGTGACCCAGGCGCAGTTCGCCGGCTATTACGTCGCCCAGGAGAAGGGCTTCTACAAGGACGAGGGGCTCAACGTCACGATCAAGGCCGGCGGCCCGGACGTGAACCCGAGCCAGGTGATCGCCGGCGGCGGCGCCGACGTGGTCGTGGACTGGATGCCGTCCGCGCTCGCCACCCGCGAGAAGGGCGTGCCGCTGGTCAACATTGCGCAGATCTTCCAGAAGTCCGGCCTGATGCTGACCTGCCGCAAGGACAGCGGCATCAAGTCGCCGGCGGACTTCAAGGACAAGACCTTGGGCGTCTGGTTCGGCGGCAACGAGTATCCGTTCCTGAACTGGATGAACAAGCTCGGCCTCAAGACCGACGGCAGCGCCGGCGGCGTCAAGGTGCTGAAGCAGGGCTTCAACGTCGATCCGATCCTGCAGAAGCAGGCCGACTGCATCTCGACCATGACCTACAACGAGTATTGGCAGATCATCGAGAGCGGCCAGCTCAAGGCCGACGACCTCGTCACCTTCAAGTATGAGGACGAAGGTGTCGCGACGCTCGAGGACGGGCTCTATACCCTCGACGCGACGTTGAAGGATCCGGCCAAGGTCGCGGCACTGGCGAAGTTCCTGAAGGCCTCGAAGAAGGGTTGGGAATACGCGGTCGCCAACCAGGACGAAGCGGTGAAGATCGTGCTCGAGAACGACGAGACCGGCGCCCAGACCGAAGGCCACCAGAAGACCATGATGCAGGAGATCGCCAAGCTGGTCGGCGAGAATCCGAAGGGCACCGGCTATCTCGACGAAGCCGCTTACGAGCGCACGGTGCAGACCTTGATGTCCGGCGGCTCCGATCCGGTCATCACCAAGGCGCCGGAAGGGGCCTGGACCCACGACATCAGCGACGCCGCGAAATAAGCATCGCGCATATCGTCGTCGTCATCAGCCCCGGCCAAGGCTTCGGCCGGGGCTTCTTTCATGGAAAATTAGCTGTAAATGCGCGGCTTTCGGGTGGCGATCCGTCGCAGCGGCTCACGCTGATTTTAAGTGTTCCGCAACCCATATGAAGGAAAGTGAGGTCATCAGCCGACCTTGGTCGGCCGCTTCGATTGGAGAAAGATCATGGAGCCGATTTTCCTCGGCGCGGTGTTCGCGATCATGTGGCTCTCGTCCAGCCTGCTGGCCGACGATCTCGAGAGCCTGCGAGCCACCGAGCAGCGCCTCGCGCGTTGCCCGCGTCACGCCTGATCGACATCAGATAGGCGTCAGGAGAACGCCGCTGACCCACGATGGTGCGTGGGTCAGCGGCGTTTTCTTTTTGGCCCCGGCCCCCTTCCCGAAAGCTTTCTGAGCCCTGCCTTCGCGCCTGGAACCTGCCGCGCCGACCCTTGTGGCGGGCATGGAATAAATATTCCGATTGCAGCTCTACTATGAAACCCGTATTCTGTTGAGGTAAAATGAGGTTCTGCCGGGAAGGGCGGGGCCTCGCCGCCAAGGCCTTGATCGGGGAGCCATCTCCGGCCGAGAGACTGGGCGGGCAGAGATCGGCCAGGACGGCCAAACGCCGGCCCTGAGAACCCGTGTGAAGGGGCTAAAGGCCGGCGGCAACTTGGGAGGACAGAATGAATACTGGAATTGTACGCAGACTGCTTTTGGGCGCCGCCCTGGCGATCCCGATGCTCGGCGGCGCTGCCGTCGCGCAGGCCGACGGCGAGCGCTTCGTCTTCGTCAGCCACGCGCCGGATTCCGATTCCTGGTGGAACGTGATCAAGAACGCGCTGAAGGATTCCGAGAAGGATTTCGGCGTCACCGTCGAGTATCGCAACCCGCCGACCGGTGACCTCGCCGACATGGCGCGGATCATCGAGCAGGCGACCGCGACCAAGCCGGCCGGCATCATCGCCACCATCGCCGACATCGGCGTGCTGAAAGGCCCGCTGCAGGCGGCGATGGCCAAGGGTATTCCGGTCATCACCGTCAACTCCGGCACCGCCGCGGAGTCGAAGGAGATCGGCGCGCTGATGCATATCGGCCAGCCGGAATACGACGCCGGCAAGGGTGCGGGCGAGCGCGCCAAGGCCGCGGGCGTCACCAAGTTCCTCTGCGTCAACCATTACATCACCAACAACGCCTCGGTGGAGCGCTGCCAGGGTTACGCGGATGGTCTCGGCGTGAAGCTCGGCGACCAGATGATCGATTCCGGCATGGATCCGACCGACGTCTATAACCGGGTGAAGGCGTATCTCACCGCGCATCCGGACACCGACGGCATCCTGACCCTCGGGCCCAACTCGGCCGATCCGGTGATCAAGCTCCTCAACGACACCAAGTCGGCGTCGAAGTACAAGAGCTTCATCACCTTCGACCTCGACAGCGACATCTCGAAGGCGATCAAGGACGGCGTGGTGGAATCCGCGATCGACCAGCAGCCCTACCTGCAGGGCTATCTCGGCGTCGCCTTCTTGGTGAAGTATGTGCGGCTCGGCATCATCCCGGCCAACAACGTCAACACCGGTCCGGGCTTCGTGACCAAGGCGAACATCGCCCTGGTCGAGAAATACGCCGGCGAATACCGCTAAGCTTATCCGACAACCAGACTGAGCCCATTTGACTGAGTGGGGAGCGGGCGCCAGCAACAGGCGCCCGCTCCAGTTCAGGAGACCAGCATGACGAGCTCCGACCACGCGGCGCAATCCGAGCGCATTCTGCAGAAGGCGCGCGACGAGCGGCTGAAGAGCCAGGCGCGTTGGCGCAAGTTCCTGCAGCATCCGGAGTTCGGCGCACTGGCCGGCGTGGTCCTGGTCTTCATCTTCTTCGGCTTCACCGCCGGCGGCACCGGCATGTTCGGCGCCGACGGCATCCTCAACTGGACCACGGTCAGCGCCCAGCTGATCCTGATCGCCTGCGCCGCCGCGATCCTGATGATCGGCGGCGAGTTCGATCTCTCGGTCGGCTCGATGATCGGCTTTGCCGGGATGATGATCGCGATCCCGATGGTCTATTTCGGCTGGTCGGCACTGGCCAGCACCGCCTTCGCTTTCGCCGGCGCGCTCGGCGTCGGGTTCCTGAACGGCTGGATCACGGTCAGGACCCGGCTGCCGTCCTTCATCGTGACCCTGGCCTCGCTCTACATCCTGCGCGGCCTCACCATCGCGCTCTCGATCGTCTTCTCCAACCGCACCATCGTCTCCGGCGTCAAAGAGGCGGCCGGGGACAGCTTCATCCCGGCCTTGTTCTCCGGCATCGCCTTCCGGCCGCTGTTCGTGTGGTTTTCCCAGGTCGGCGTGATCGACCAGTTGGCCGACGGCTCGCCCGCGGTGCAGGGCGTGCCGGCGGTGATCCTCTGGGCGCTCGGCCTGGCGCTGATCGCCCATGTCGTGCTGACCCGGACGCGGGTCGGCAATTGGATCTTCGCCGCCGGCGGCGACGCCAATGCGGCGCGCAACGTCGGCGTCCCCGTGAACCGCGTGAAGATCTCGCTCTTCATGTTCACCACCTTCTGCGCCACCGTCTACGCCGCCGGCCAGGTCTTCGAGTTCGGCTCCGCCGCCTCCGACCGCGGCCTGCTCAAGGAGTTCGAGGCGATCATCGCCGCGGTGATCGGCGGTTGCCTGCTGACCGGCGGCTACGGCTCGATCGTCGGCGCCTGTTTCGGCGCCCTCATTTTCGGCGTGGTGCAGATGGGCATCCTGTTCACCGGCGTGCCCAATGACTGGTTCCGCGTCTTCCTGGGCGCGATGCTGCTGACCGCGGTGCTGTTCAACAACATGATCCGTCGCCGCGTGACGGGGGAGCGCTGACATGGCTGCTGCTGAACAGAGCTCTCCAGTGCAGCCGCTGATCGAGATCAAGGATGTCACCAAGTTCTTCGGCCCGGTGGTGGCGCTGACCGGCGTCTCGATGACGGTGAACGCCCGCGAGGTGCATTGCCTGCTGGGCGACAACGGCGCCGGCAAGTCGACGCTGATCAAGACGCTGTCGGGCGTCTACCAGCCTTCCGAGGGCGAGATCCGGATCGAGGGCCGGCCGGTGCATTTCACCACGCCGCGCGACGCGCTGGACCGCGGGGTGGCGACGGTATTCCAGGACCTTGCCATGATCCCGCTGCTGTCGATCACCCGGAACTTCTTCATGGGCCGGGAGCCGGCCAAGCGCAAAGGTCCCTTCGCCTTCATCGACATGAAACATGCCGACGCGATCACCCGCGAGGAGATGAAGAAGATCGGCATCGACATCCGCGATCCCCAACAAGCGGTGGGCACGCTCTCGGGCGGCGAGCGGCAATGCGTGGCCATTGCCAGGGCGGTCTATTTCGGCGCCAAGGTGCTGATCCTTGACGAGCCGACCTCGGCCTTGGGCGTCGCGCAGACCTCGATGGTGCTGAAATATGTCCGCCAGGTCCGCGCGCGGGGCTTGGGCGTCATCTTCATCACCCACAATGTCCGCCATGCCTATGCGGTCGGGGACCGCTTCACCATCCTCAATCGCGGCAAGACCATGGGCACCTTCGCCAAGGCCGAGATCAGCCTCGACCAACTGCAGACCATGATGGCCGGCGACAAGGAGTTGCAGGATCTGGCCGAGCTCGAGGGGACGATCTAGCGGCGGCCAGTATTCTGCCGCATGAAGTCGATGAAGATCATGATCATGTCGACCCGCTTGTGGTCGCTGGCGAGCGGGCAGAGCACGGATTCGACGAACAGGTAGTCCTTGTGCGGGCCGACATAGTTCGGCTTGATGAACAAGGGTTCGCCGCTCTCCGCGACATGCTTGTGATAGTCCCAGATCGTGCTCGGCGGCCGCTGGTATTCCACCTCGGACATGAACTTGCCGGTCCAGTCCGCGGTCATGTGGTTGCGCAGCCCGGTGCCGACCAGCCGGTAGCGGAAGTCCAGCGGCTCCCACTGCACGTCTTTCAGCATCATGAATCGGACTAGGCCCGGAATCTCGAGCAGTGGATCGAAGGCGCAGCGCGCCGGAATTGCCCCGCCCTCCCGCTTGGATTTCCAGTAGCGGAAGCCCTCGATGATGATCTCCGACGTGAGCTCCTGCTCGGTGATGATGGCGGACATCCGGCGACCCGCATCCGACAGCCAACGGACCGATCGTGTCACCCCGGCAGGCGCCTGGGAAGATACTCATGAACGGGAGGGGTGGTCGTTAACCACGCGCTTAGTGGACGACCTCGCGGATGATCACCCGCTCCAAAAGCTCGACGGAGCGGCGCATGCCTTCCATCGGCGACATCGCGTTGTCCTCATGCTCGATCGAGAGCACGTCGTTGTAGCCGACCTGGGCGAGGAGGGCGATGAAGTCGCGCCACCAGCTCTCGTTATGGCCATAGCCCAGGGTCACGTAGTTCCAGGAGCGATCGGCGACGCGGTCGTTGGTCTTGGTTTCGAGCAAGGTGTTCGGGTCGGCATTCTGCCGGTCAATCCGCGTGTCCTTGGCATGGACGTAAAAGATCGCCTCGCCGAGCTTGCGGATGCCGGTCAAGGGCTCGCCACCCATCCACATCATGTGGCTGGGATCGTAGTTGGCGCCGACATTGTCGCCGGCGGCGTCGCGCAGCTTCGCCATGGTCTCGGTGTTGTAGACCAGCTGGCCACCATGGATCTCGATGCAGATCTTGTCGATGCCGCAATCCTTGCCGAGCTTGGAGAGCTTCTTCCAATAGGGGATCGCGACCTTGTCCCATTGCCAGTTCAGCGCCTTGGTCGCTTCCGGCGGCCAGGCGGTGATGATCCAGTTCGGGTTGGCGTCGCCGGGGCCGCCCGGCAGGCCCGACATCATCACCACGCGGGGGATGCCCATCAGCTTGGCGAGCTTGAAGGTCTTGCGCACGACCGCGTCGTGCCGCTTGCCGTAATCGCCCGGTGCCAGCTGGTTGCCGGAGCAGTTGAGCGCGGCGATCTCCAGGCCGTGGTCCTTGACCTTGGCCTTGAACTCCTTGCGCGCCTTCTCGCTCTCCAGCATCTGCTCGAGCTTGAGATGCGGCGCGCTGGACCAGTTGCCGCAGGCGAATTCCAGGGTCTCGAGCTTCAGCTCGGCACTCGCCTTCAGCATCTTGTCGAAGGAGAGATTGCCGAGGCTGTCGGTGATCATGCCGATCTTCATGGCAGTCTCCCTACGCGACCTTCACCGGCGCGCCGCTCTTCAGCGATTGCACCGCCGCCTCCGCCAAGGCGAGGGCGTTGCGGCCGTCCTCGATGCTGGTGGCGGGCTCGGCCTTGCCGAGGACGCAGTCGATGAAATGCTGCAGCTCCACCCGATAGGCGGCGTCGTAGCGTTCCAGGAAGAAGTGCAGCGGCTTCTCGCCGACGACGCCGGGCTCGCCCGAGAAGGTGACCGTGTTGGCGACCTGGTTGCCGGCCTGCAGCATGCCCTTGGAGCCGAAGGCCTCGATCCGCTGGTCGTAGCCGTAGACCGCCCGACGGCTGTTGCTGATCTGGGCGATGCAGCCGCTCTTGGTCTTCAGCACCACCATCGCGGTGTCGATGTCGCCGGCCTTGCCGATCTCCGGATCGACCAGGTTGGAGGCGGTGGCATAGACCTCAGTCGGCATTTCGCCGAGCAACCAGGTCGCCATGTCGAAGTCGTGGATCATCATGTCGCGGAACAGGCCGCCCGAGACCTTGATATAGCCGATCGGCGGCGGGCCGGGATCGCGGCTGGTGATGATGAGCGTCTCCAGCTTGCCGACCTTGCCGCTGCGGATGCCTTCATGCACCGCGGCGAAGCTCGCGTCGAAGCGGCGGTTGAAGCCGATCATCATGGTGACGCCGGCCTTGCGCACGGTAGCGAGGCATTGATCGACCCGCTCCAGCGAGAGATCGATCGGCTTCTCGCAAAAGATCGCCTTGCCGGCCTTGGCCGCGAGCTCGATCATCTCGGCATGGGTGTCGGTCGAGCTGCAGATGGCGACCGCCTTCACCGCGGGATCCTCGATCGCCTTCTTCGCGTCGGTGCCGCTCTGTGCGCCGAGCTGGGAGGCGAGCTTGTTGGCGGCTTCCGCGTTGACGTCGGTGACCCAGCGCAGCTTGGCGCCGGGGTGTGCTGCGATGTTGCGGCCGTGGATCTGGCCGATCCGGCCGGCGCCGATCAGGGCGATTTCGAGCATGGTTTTCTGGGTCCCGATTGCGTGGAAAATTCAACTTGGAATTTGCAATATTTTTTCCAATGATGCAACCAAGCCGAATGCATGTTTCGTCGCCGGATACATCTCCGACGGATGCATTTTTGAGGGGGAGCGAGCAGGTTGGCGAAACCGAAGAGCAAGAGCAGCGCGCCGGACGCGGCCGAGAATCTGGCGGCCCTGCGTGCACGCATCGCCGAGCGCTATGACAGCCTGAGCAACCGGCTGCAGCAGATCGCCAAGTTCGTGCTCGACCATCCGAACGACATCGCGCTGGAGACCGTGGTGGTGATCGCCGAGCGGGCCGGGGTGCCGCCCTCGGCGCTGATCCGCTTTGCACAAGCCTTGGACTATTCCGGCTTTCGCGAGATGCAGCGCGTGTTCCAGGCGCCGCTCGCCAGCCGCAGCCCGAGCTATGCCGAGCGCGTGCGCGGCCTCGCGCTCGACCGCGCCGAGCAGGAGGAGGACGGGCCGCATCATTTTCTCGCCCGCTTCTGCGCCGCCAGCGCGGTCGCGCTCGAGCATATCCAGGAAGTCCTCACCCCCGAGCAGCTCGGCCATGCGGTCGACCTGCTGGCCAAGGCGCCCCAGGTCTATGTCGTCGCGCAACGCCGCTCCTTTCCGGTCGCCGCCTATCTCGCCTATGCGCTGCCGCATTCCGAGAAGCCGACGCATCTGCTGGATGGCTTGGGTGGCATGCTGGACGAGCAGGTGCGTTCGATCCAGTCCGACGACGCGCTGATCGCGATCAGCTTCTCGCCTTATGCGCGCGAGACCGCGTCGATCGTCGAGCGCGCGGCCGGGCGGGGCGCCTCGGTGATCGTGATCTCCGACAGCATGGTCAGCCCGATCTCACGCTTCGCCAGCGTGTTCTTCGAGATCAAGGACGCCGAGGTGCAAGGCTTCCGCTCGCTTACCGCGTCACTCTGCCTGGCCCAGACCCTGGCCGTCGGGCTGGCGATGCGCTCCGGCGGGAAGTGAGAGAGCGGCGATCACCGCCGCCCCAACCCCAGAAGCGCGTCGTAGGTCTCCTTCAGTCCCTTCGAGAGGCGTTTGTCCTTGCGGATGACCACGCCCATGGTGCGCTTGAGCGGTGGGGAAAGTGGGCGGACGACGAATTTTTCGCGGCCTTCCTTGCCGATCGCCATCTCCGGCAGGATCCCGCAGCCCAAGCCGGCGATGGCCATCGCCTTGATCGCCTCGGCGCTGCCCAGCGACATCGCTGGATTGACGGTCGCCTCGCCGCGGGCAAACCAGCGATCGGTGATGCGCCGGCCGGCCGAGCCGGGCTGCGACAGCAGCAGCGGCAGTCTGGCGAGGTTCGCCGCCGTCAGCCGATGCGGCAGGGGCATGTCGGGCGGCGCGATGGCGACGATCGGGTCATCGATCACCGGGGTCACTTCCAGGGCGCGACCCGAGGCCGGCAAGGTCGCGAAAGCGAGATCGATCTGGTTCTCCTCGACCGCCTTCACGATATCCGCGGCATTGCCGGTCGAGACCGTGATCTGCAGATTGGGGTAGCGGCGGCGCAAGGCGCCCAGCACCGGCGGCAGCAGGAAGATGGTGACGGTGTTGTCGGTGCCGAGCCGCACATGGCCGATCGCGTCCGAGGCATGGCGCGCCACCGACTCCACCGCCGAGGAGACGGCATCGTCGATCCGCGATGCATGCTCCAGCAGCTCGCTGCCCGCCGCCGTCGGGCGCGCCCGGCGGCCGACGCGCTCGATCAACGCCGTGCCCAGCTTCTTCTCGATCTGCCGGATCTGCAGGCTGACCGCCGGCTGGGTCAGGCCGAGCTTTTCCGCCGCCGCCGAGAAGCTGCCGGCCTGTATGACCCGGACAAAGGTTTCCAGATGGTCAAGATTGAATGTCTTCATACAAAGATTTTCTCATGCTTTGCATAGCTTTCCAAAGCTTCATTTATGCAGAGCCGGGGCGCATCCTATGCCTGCCGCCCAAAGGAGCGCGGCCGCCATGCTCAGCTACCCATCGATCCTGGAAGCCCTCCGGGAATTCGGCCTTTCCTGCATCGGCTCATCAAAATCGCGCAGCCGGCAGCTCCACGCCTTGCGTCGCCTCGACGCCCATCTGCTCAAGGATATCGGCTTGACCCCGGAGCAGGTGCGGGCCGCGAAAGTGCTGGAGGACCTGCCGCGTCCGGCGCCGCGCATGGGATTGGGGCAACCCTCCCTCAACCGCTAGGGCGGCACCGAATCGCCACCCCCTCCCAATCGCCCAATTGACGGCGGGGGTGGGCGGGTTAAGCTGCCGGCCCATGTCGATCCCGGTTCTCTCAGCGATCGTGCGACATTCCTTCTGGCAGCGCGGCGGCCTGCTGCTGGCGCGGCTGATCGTGGCCGCGATCTTCCTGATGGCCTGCGGCACCAAATTTGCCGACATCGGCGCTACGGCCACATTCATCGCGAATGCCGGATTCCCGATGGCCATGCCGCTCGCCTGGATAGCCGCGATCTTCGAGGCGCTGCTGGTGATCGCCTTCCTCACCGGCATCCTGATGCGCGAGGCGGCGCTGCTCGCGGCGCTTTACCTGCTGTTCCTCGCTTTCGCCTTCCATGGGCCGCAGAACTGGGGCGGCAACCACATGGAGTTCGGCGTCTTCGTGGACCACTTCGCCTTCGCGGCGGGGCTGCTCTACATGACGGCGTTCGGGCCGGGACCGCTGGGCATCCGGCGCTAGCCTTCAGCCGCAACCGTCAACCGACCGAGACCCAGGCGCGCCTGTCGGCGGAATCCAGCACCGCGTCCATGATGCGCCCGACCTTGGCGCCGGCCTCCATGTCGGTGAGGACCGGTTTGCCCGCGGCGATCGCTTCCATGAACTCGTAGATCTCGATCACCTTGAAGTCGTTGAAGCCCAGCCCATGGCCCGGTGCCGGGCAGAAGTTGCCATAGGGCGGGTGGCTGGCATTGGCGAAGATGGTGCGGAAGCCCTGGCGGTCCTTCGGCTCGCGGCTGTCATAGACGTCGAGCTCGTTGTAGCGCTCGGCGTTCCAGCGGATCGTCCCCTGGGAGCCCACCAGCTCGAAGGAGAGATGCATCTTCGAGCCGCAGGCGATGCGGCTGGTGCTGAAGATGCCCGTCACGCCGTTGCTGCATTCGAACAGGCAGTCGGTCACGTCCTCATTGTCGACCTGGCGCATCTCGCCGGTCGCCGGGTCCTTGCGCTTCGGCGTGGCCAGGATGGTGCGGGCGCAGACCGCCGAGATATCGCCGGCGAGGACGCCGGTGATCGCCAGGCCATGCGCGCCGAGATCGCCCAAGGCACCCGCGCGAGAGCCGAGCTTCGCGTCGTTGCGCCAGGTGAAGGGCGCGGCCGGATCCGACATGTAGTCTTCGTTATAGGTCCAGCGCATGTGGATCAGCTTGCCGAGCACGCCCTCGTCGATCAGCTTCCTGGCGAGGCCGATCACCGGATGGCGCGCATAGGAGAAGCCGACCTGGGTCTTGATGCCCTTCTTCGCGGCGGCGGCGGCGACCTCGGTCGCTTCCTTTCCGCCGAGGCCCACCGGCTTCTCGCAATAGACATGCTTGCCGGCGGCGATGGCGGCGAGCGCGATCTCGCGGTGCAGATTCGAGGGCGCACAGATGTCGACGATGTCCACTTCGGGATCGTTGACCAGGCTGCGCCAGTCGTCGGTGCTCTTCGGGAAGCCGAGCTCTTCGGCGACCTGTGCGGCGCGCGCGGCCGGGGTGTCGCACATCACCTTCAAGACGGGCAAGGCACCGGCGTTTGAGAAAACCGCCGGCATGGTGTGATAGCCGAAGGCATGGGCGCGGCCGATGAACCCGGCCCCGATCAGGCCGATGCCGAGACGTCGTTTGGTCATTGAAGTCCCCAATCTATAACTCTCGTCATCCTCCGCGCAGGCGGAGGATCCACGAGTTTGCATCCGTTACGCGATAGAAACTCGTGATGGGGTGGACGGCCCCCGAACGGCATCTAAGTGCCAGAATGAGGTCGTTGCAGATCTCATTGAAAGGAGCCGTCCGTGGAAAAGCTTATTCGAATTGGCATGGATACGTCCAAGGGTGTTTTTCAGCTGCATGGGGTTAACGCGGCGGAGCAGCCGGTGCTGAAGCGGCAGCTCCGGCGGCGGGAAGTGGAGGCGTTCTTCGCGAAGCTGGAGCCGACAGTTGTTGCGATCGAGGCCTGCGGCGGCTCGCATTACTGGGCGCGCACGCTCGAAGAGCTGGGTCACCAGGTGAAGCTGCTGGCGCCGCAGCACGTGAAGCCCTACGTGAAGCGGGGGAAGAACGACAAAGCGGATGCGGCGGCGTTGTGCGAGGCGGTGAGCCGGCCAGACATGAAGTTCGTTGCGGCCAAGAACGTGGAGGAGCAAGCGGCGCTGATGTGGGCGGGCATGCGCGCTCGGTTGATCAAGACCCGCACCCAGCTCTCGAATGCGATCCGCAGCTATGCCGGGGAGTTCGGGCTGGTTGCCGCCAAGGGCCTCGACAAGATCGAGCCGCTGCTGACGAGAATTGCACAAGATGAAGCGGTGCCGCTGGCGGCGCGGGAAGCCTTTGCCTTGCATGGCCGGGAATACGCGCAGCTGCAGGCGGAGATTCGTGAAGTCGAGGCCAAGCTGATGGCCTGGCACCGCGGCAACCAGGACAGCCGGAACTTGGCCGAAGTGCCGGGGATCGGGCCGATCGGCGGAACCAAGCTGGCGATGAAGAAGCCCGATGCCATGGGCTGCCGGTCGGGGCGATACTTCTCGGCCTGGCTCGGACTGACGGCAAAGGATCATTCCACCGCAGGCCGGCAGCGGCTGGGCGGCATCACCCGGGCGGGCGATCCGGCCTTGCGCAGCGTGCTGGTGGTGGGGGCCATGGCGGTGATCCGACAGGCGGAACGCAACCCGGAGAAGGCCTCGCCCTGGCTGCTGGCGATGCTGAAGCGAAAGCCCAAGAAACTGGTCGCTGTGGCGCTCGCCAACAAGAACGCCAGGATCGCCTGGAAGATGATGATGACCGGGGAACGCTACGACCCCAAGCGCGCGGCAACCGTGCTCGCGGCTGCCGCCTAGAGATCGGCCGGGCAGGAGCGCATCCCGCCCGGACGGTGCCGGAGATTGCTTGAGAAGGAGCAGATGGTGGGATCGATCGATCCAAGACAGGGGCAAACCCGTACCATCCACCGGTGCATCGAAACCGCACTCGTGATCGGACCCTCGTCGCGGAAGCCATCTCGGCCAGCAGTCAACAGCGACTGCACCGTAAAGGCCGGACATATGGACGCTATCGAACCGGCTCACCACAACGCTCGCATTCGCTTGCAAGATCGGGGGCCGTCCACATATGGATGGTCCGCCCCAGCGGACCATGACGCTCACGTTGTGACCGTCAATCGGCGAACATCGAGGTGAGTTTGAGCGCCACGCCCATCTTGCCTTCGACCTTCAGCTTGCCGGTCATGTAGGCCATGGTCGGGTCGAGGTTGCCCTGCATCAGCTTCACCAGGTTCTCGGCGCTGATCCGGATCGTGGTGTCGGCCTCGCCCTTGTCCTCGTTGCCGATCTCGGGGCTGCCCTCGGTGCCGTCCCAGAAGATGACCCCGTCGTCGAGCTCGAACTTCACCTTGTAGCCGAGCTTCACGTTGCGCGAAGCCTGCTTGCGCAGCTCTTCCGTCAGTTCCGCGAGATCCATGCTACTCCCCCGAAAATCACCTCAAGCGGCGGTGGCCGTTCTTGCGCCCGCGACGTCGCGGCGGATCCAGCCGCCGCCGAGCACGCGGCTCCCCTGATAGACGACGCAGGCCTGGCCCGGCGCGACGCCGAACTGGGCTTCGTCGAACACGACCTCGGCGCCGTCGCCGGAGACCGTGACCTTCGCCGCCGCCGGCTTGCTCATGGAACGGATCTTGACCGTCACCGGCAGATCCTCGGCCGCGCCCGCCAGCCAGTTCAGCTCGCGCAAGGCGATGCGGTCGCAGGCGAGCGCCGCCTTCGGCCCCACGATCACCTCGCGCGCGGCCGGATCGACGCGCACCACATAGAGCGGCTCGTTGCTGTGGGCCTGGTCGTTGACCGCGATACCTCGGCGCTGACCGACGGTGAAATGGATGACGCCCCCATGGCTGCCCAGCACCCGGCCATCGACATGGCGGATGGCACCCGGCTCCGCCGCACCGGGACGCAGCCGCTCGACCACGCTGGCATAGTTGCCGTTCGGCACGAAGCAGATGTCCTGGCTGTCCGGCTTCGTCGCGACGGGGAGGCCGAAGCGCTCGGCCAAGGCGCGGGTCTCGCTCTTCGGCATTCCGCCCAAGGGGAAACGCAGGAAGTCGAGCTGCGCCTGGGTGGTGGCGAAGAGGAAATAGCTCTGGTCGCGCGTCGGATCGGTCGCGGCATGGAGCTCCGCACCGCTCGCGCCCGTCATGCGCTGCACGTAGTGCCCGGTCGCGAGGCAGTCGGCCTCGAGCGCGCGGGCCTGGTCCAGCAGGTCGCGGAACTTGACCCGCTGGTTGCAGCGCACGCAGGGGATCGGCGTCTCGCCGGCGAGATAGGAATCCGCGAAGTCCTGCATCACCGCATCGGAGAAGCGGTTCTCGTAATCGAGCACGTAATGCGGAATGCCGATGCGATCGGCGACCTGCCGCGCGTCGTAGATGTCCTGGCCGGCGCAGCAAGCGCCCTTCTTCTGCAGCGCCAGGCCCTGGTCGTAGAGCTGCAGCGTGACGCCGACCACGTCATAGCCCTGCTCCTTCAGGAGTGCCGCCACCACCGAGGAGTCGACACCGCCCGACATCGCCACCACCACACGAGTGGCGGCGGGTGCCTTGGCAAATCCCAGGGAATTCAGCACCGGATCCATGGCCTCAGTCTACCAGAACAGCCCAGATCAAGCGGCGAGGATTTCAGCGATCCGGCGGAACGGCATCGGGTCCACGCCGAGGCCGAAAGCCGCCGAAAAATGCCCCTGGTCGCGCCGGAACAGGTTCTTCTCGGGCACCCGCCAGCCGGCGGCGAGGCGGCGGCCGCCGTCGATGGGGGTGACGGTGTCGCGTTCGCCGAGCAGCAGCACGATATGCTCCGGATCGATCGGCGGATTGGGGCCGGCATCGACCATCGCCACCAGGGGCAGAAAGCTGTTCGCCTCCCAGCCCTTGGCTTTCGCCGCGACATTGAGGCCGGCGACGACGGCAATGGCGGAATCAAGCGCCAGGCTGCTCACCCGGTCGGTCGTGGTCAGCAGCATCAGCGCATCGGGCCGCGCTTCCGCCGGCCAGCCGCCCATGCGAACCGCGGCGGTCTGCGCCGTCAGGGCGCCCAGGCTGATCCCGCCGAAGGCGACGCGGTTCGAGCCGTTGCCGCGGGCCCATGCGGCCAGGATGCCCAATTCCTTGGCCGCAGCCGAAAGATGGCGCAGGCCCGAGCGCGGCGGCGACATGATGAAGCTCTCGCCGCCATAGAGGCCGGGCACGACGCGGCGGTTATGCCCGGGTCCATCGGGCAGAATGACCCGCAGACCATAGGCGGTGAGCGACGCGTATCCTTTGAGGTCGCCCTTCATCATCTCGGTCTCGATCGCGAGACCATGTCCGAAGATCAGGGTCGGGAATCCGCCCGCAGGCTTATGCTTCGGCTCATAGACATGCGCATAGGCCGTGTCGCCGCTTGGGCTCGGAAAGCGCAGCCAGTATTCGACGGCGAAATCGAGATCCGCTTCCCGGCTCCGTTCGACCTCGGGCAAAGGATCGGGCAAGTGGAAGAACCGGTCGGGATCGGAAGCGGCGGCGGCGAACTCCCGCTGCACCTCGTCGGGCGTGGGCACATCGAGCCGGACCGCCGGCATGCCATGGCGCCGCGCGGCCAGCAGGTAGGTCAAGCGGTGGCCGCCCCAGGCATGCGCCGCTGCCCGCCGCCGCTCCTCGACCGCGGTCACGTCACCGGCTCGGCCGAACACGGTTTCATTCCACCGCTCGAAGGCGGTGTCGGAAGTTTGGCGCAGCGCCGCCGTGCGCTTGATGCGGGGCGAAAGGCCGGCGGGCACCCGCTCGACGGCAAGCTCCGCCTTGAAGCGGTCGAGATCGCCTTCGGAGATGTTGGCGGCGGCCCAGGCGCGCGAGGCGGGGAAGATGTGGCTCAGCCCCCAGAGACAGACCGGATCAACCCAAGGCCGCGCAATCAGCTTGAGGAACGGGCTGCTCTTCAATCCCGCTCCTCGAGCCAAGCCGCCTGGATGGCCTCGAGGATCTTCTCGTTCGACTTCTGCGGATCGTCCTCGAAGCTCGGCAAGGCCTGGACCCATTTCCAGAGATCGGTGAAGCGGAGGTTCACCACATCCACATCGGGATGCGCTTCCTCCAGTTCAATGGCGAGGTCCTGGACGTCGGTCCACCGGAGCTTCCTGGGCATCGGACGGCCGGTTACTTCTCGACCATCATGTTGCGGGTCGCGGTCGGCAGCGACACGGTGAGCCCGTCGAGCTCGTCGGTCATCTTGATCTGGCAGCCGAGGCGCGAGGTGTGGGTCAGGCCGAACGCCAGGTCGAGCATGTCTTCCTCGTCCTCGCTCGCGCCCTCCAGCACATCGTACCATTCCGGATCGACGATCACATGGCAGGTCGAGCAGGCGAGCGAGCCCTCGCAGGCGCCCTCGAGGTCGATGTTGTTGCGATGGGCGATTTCCAGCACGGAGAGCCCCAGCGGCGCTTCGACTTCGACGCGCACCCCACCCGGCTTAATGAAGGTCATCTTCGGCATTTCTGAGGCTCTCCAATGCCTGATTTTTCAGGCTCTTAACGACTATTACAGGCAGTTCTCTATTCGGCGCGGTCAGTTGCCATACTGGCCTCGACCTCGTCAAGGCTGTGGCCTTTGAGCGCCTGCTCCATCGCCCGGTCCATGCGGGCCTGGGCGAAGGGATGGCTGGCCTTTTCAAGGGCTTCCACCGCGGCGCCGATCCGGTCCCGATCTTCGCCCGCCATTTCCTTGCGGACTTTCCCGGCAGCGGCATCGATCCCGGCGCGTTCCGACGGCGAGACCAGGTCGCCGTCCGATTTCAGCGCCGCGTCCAGGGCCAGCATCATCCGCTCCGCCTCGACCCGGGCTTCGATCAGCAGGCGCCGCTCCATGTCCTCGCGGGCATGGGTCAGGCTGTCCCGGAGCATGTCGGCCATCTCGTCCTCGCCGAGCCCGTAGCTGGGCTTCACGGCGATCTCGGCCTTGACCCCGGTGGTCTTCTCCTGGGCGTTGACGGTCAGCAGGCCGTCGGCATCGACCGCGAAGGTGATGCGGATCCGCGCCGCCCCCGCCGCCATCGGCGGGATGCCGGTCAGCTCGAACCGGCCGAGCGAGCGGCAGGCGTCCACCGTCTCGCGCTCGCCCTGCAGGATGTGGATCTGCATCCCGGTCTGGCCGTCCTGGTAGGTGGTGAACTCCTGGGCCTTGGCGACCGGGATCGCGGTGTTGCGGTCGATCACCTTCTCGACGATGCCGCCCACGGTCTCGATCCCGAGCGAGAGCGGGATGACGTCGAGCAGCAAGGTATCGGCGCCGCGGGTGAGTGCTTCGGCCTGCAGAGCGGCGCCGGCGGCGACCACCTCGTCAGGATTAATGTCCGAGAGCGGCGCGCGGCCGAAGAACTTCTCCACCATGCGGCGGACCAGCGGAACCCGGGTCGAACCGCCCACCAGGACCACGCCCTTCACCTCGGCGGCGGTCACCTGGGCGTCCTCGAGCACCTGGCGGCAGGCCCGCAGGGTGCGGTTCACCATCGGCTCGATCAGCGATTCAAATCTTGCAAGATCAACGGATTGCTGGAGCTCTTTGCCGTTAATGTGAAACTTGAGGTCGGTGTTGGTTGCGGTCGTGAGCGCTTCCTTGGCGCGACGCGCGGCGGCCAGCAGCGTTTTCGCATCGACCAGCGATGGTGACTCCGCGCCGGCTTCGCGCAGAACATATTCCGCGATCGCGTGATCGAAGTCATCGCCACCGAGCGCGGCATCGCCGCCGGTCGACAGCACCTGGAACACGCCCTGCTGTAGCCGCAGCAGCGAGATGTCGAAGGTCCCGCCACCGAGATCGTAGACCGCGTAGAGCCCCTCGGCGCCGTGGTCGAGGCCATAGGCGAGCGCCGCCGCGGTCGGCTCGTTGACCAGGCGCAGGACCTCGAGGCCGGCGAGCTTTGCGGCGTCCTTGGTCGCCGCCCGGGCGGCATCGTCGAAATAGGCAGGGACGGTCACCACCGCGCGCTCGACCGGCTGGCCGAGGGCGGCTTCCGCCCGGGCCTTGATGGCGCGCAGGATGTCGGCGGAGACCTCGACCGGGCTCATGACCCGGCTGCCGATCTTCAGCCGCACCATGCCGACCTGCTGGTCGCCGTGGATCTCGTAAGGGAGGGTGCCGGAGAGCGCCTTAAGGTCGGCGGCGCCCCGGCCCATCAGCCGCTTCACTGAGCTTACCACCAGCTCCGGGTGCCGGGTCAGCTCCGCGGCGGCGGCGCGGCCGACGATCGGCTCGGCGCCGGTATAGGCGACCACCGAGGGCAACAGCCCGTCGCCATGGTCGTCGCGCAGGATCTCGGGCTTGCCCTGTTCTGCGATCGCGGCCACCGAATTGGTGGTGCCGAGGTCGATGCCGATGGCGATGCCCCGCTCCTGCTCATGCGGCGCGGGAGTCTCGCCCGGCTCGTGGATCTGCAGCAGCGTGCTCACTCGGCATCCTCCAGCGCGACGCGGCGGGCGCGGGATTCCTCCAGGAACTTCCGCCAATACTTCATCCGGGTCGCCGCCTTGTTCGCGGCCTCGTAATCGTCCACCGCGAAAGCCTTCGAGAGCTGGGAGAGAAGGTCGATCGCCTTGGCCCCCGCCTCGACCTGGAGCTTCTCCAGATCGTCGATGGTCGCGACTTCGGAAAGCGCCTCGCGGGCTTCCATCGCCTCCATCAGCAGCTCGGGATCGTGGACGGTCTGGTCCTTGTCCACGGCCGCGGTCTTGCCGGCCAGCTCCAGCAGGTAGGCGGCGCGGCGCAGGGGATCCTTCAGCGTTTCATAGGCCGCGTTCATCGAGACCGCCTGGGATTCGGCGATGGCGCGCTCCTTCGGCGTCTTGGTGACGAAGCGGTCGGGATGCATGCTGCGCTGGAAACCGAGATACTGCTTCTCCAGCCGGTCGAGATCGAGATCGAAGCCGGGCTGGACGCCCAGTCGCGCGAAATGATCGACCTGGCCCGGCGCCTGGACCGCGCCGCAGCTGTGGCAGAACAGCGCCCGCGCCGCGACCGGCTGCCGGCACGACCAGCATGGCGCGACCGCACCCGCTTCGGGCGATTGGGTGAATCGCTCGTGCCCGTTCTGCGACATGATGGGAAAACCTATCGATGCGGCTTAGACGTGGAAGGACTCGCCGCAGCCGCAACGACCCTTTTCGTTCGGATTGCGGAAGACGAAACCGGTCTGCAGCTTCTCCTCCACATAATCCATCTCGGTGCCGAGGATGAACATGGTCGCCTTCGGATCGATCAGCACGGTGACGCCGTCCTGCTCGACGATGTCGTCGGCCGGACCCTTCGCATCGGCATATTCGATCGTGTAGGAGAGGCCCGAGCAGCCCTTGGTGCGCACCCCGATCCGGATGCCGACCGATGGCTTGTTGCGCTTCTCCAGCAGCGCCCGCACCCGCTCGACCGCGGCCGCGGTCAGGGTGAGGGCGGCCGGGCGCGCACGCGGCACGCGCTTGGGCCCAGGGGACTTAACGGGGCCGCCGGCAGCCGCAGCCTCCGGGTTCGGGGCGGTCGTGCTGATCGCCTGGTCGTTCATTATTCCGCCGCCTTGTCCCCGGACGACTTGGGCTCGTTCTTGGTGCGGAAGTCCTTGATCGCGGCCTTGATCGCATCTTCGGCCAGGACCGAGCAGTGGATCTTCACCGGCGGCAGCGAGAGATGCTGCGCGATCTCGGTGTTCTTGATCTTCTCGGCTTCTTCCAGGGTCTTGCCCTTCACCCATTCGGTCGCGAGCGAGCTGGAAGCGATCGCCGAGCCGCAGCCGAAGGTCTTGAACTTCGCATCGGCGATCTTGCCGTCCGGGCCGACCTTGATCTGCAGCTTCATCACGTCGCCGCAGGCCGGCGCGCCGACCAGGCCGGTGCCGACACCGCCCTCGTCCTTGGCGAACGAGCCGACGTTGCGCGGGTTGTCGTAATGATCGAGCAGCTTTTCGCTATAGGCCATGACCGTACTCCCTCAGAAAATTCGCGATCGAAACGGAATCAGTGTTCCGCCCATTCGATCGATTTGATGTCGATGCCTTCCTGGGCCATTTCCCAGAGCGGGCTCATCGCCCGCAGGCGGGTGACCGCCTCGACGATGTGTTCGATGGCATAGTCCACGTCCTGCTCGGTGCTGAAGCGGCCGAGGCCGAGCCGCAGCGAGGTATGCGCCAACTCCTCCTCGACGCCCAGCGCGCGGAGCACATAGGAGGGCTCCAGCGAGGCCGAGGTGCAGGCCGAGCCCGACGAGACCGCGAGATCCTTGATCCCCATCATCAGCCCCTCGCCCTCGACATAAGCGAAGGAGACGTTGAGGTTGCCCGGGATGCGCCGGTCGAGATCGCCGTTCAGGTAGATGTCCGGCAGCTTCGCCTTGAGGCCATTGAACAGCCGGTCGCGCAGCACCTTCAGCCGCTCCGCCTCGGCGCCCATTTCCTTCTGCGCGATGGCGCAGGCCTCGCCCAGGCCGACGATCAGCGGGGTCGGCAGGGTGCCGGAGCGGAAGCCGCGCTCCTGGCCGCCGCCATGGATCATCGCCTCCATGCGCACGCGCGGCTTGCGGCGGACGAACAGCGCGCCGATACCCTTGGGTCCGTAGATCTTGTGGCCCGAGATCGACAAGAGGTCGATCTTCATCGCGTTGACGTCGAGCGGGATCTTCCCCGCGGCCTGGGCCGCGTCGGTGTGGAAGAACACGCCGCGCTCGCGGCAAATCGCGCCGATCTCGGCGATCGGCTGTATGACGCCGATCTCGTTGTTGACCGACATGATGGAGACGATCGCGGTCTTGTCGGTGATCGCGGCCTTCAGCTGCTCGAGATCGATCAATCCGTTCTGCTGCACCGAGAGATAGGTGACCTTGAAGCCTTCCAGCTCCAGGTGGCGGCAGGAATCCAGCACGCATTTATGCTCGGTCGCGACCGTGATGATGTGGTCCTTGCGGTCCTTGTAGAAATGCGCAACGCCCTTCAGCGCGAGGTTGTTCGATTCCGTGGCGCCCGAGGTGAAGATGATCTCCTTCTCGTCGGCGCCGATCAGGTCGGCCACCTGCTTGCGCGCCTTCTCGACCGCCTCCTCCGCCTCCCAGCCATAGGAGTGGTTGCGGGAATGCGGGTTGCCGAACTTCTCGGTGAAATACGGCAGCATCGCCTGCACCACGCGCGGATCGCAGGGCGTGGTCGCCTGGTAGTCGAGATAGACCGGGAGCTTGGGCCGGTTCTCGAGAGTGGGACTGCTGTTCTTCATACTGCTCATTTGTGCCTGTGATCCCTTGCGATCAAGCTGCAGGTTGGATCTGGGTTGCGACCGGTGCCTGGATCCGTTTCCAGGCCGCCATGAAGGCGTCGATATCCGATTCCGTGTTGGTCTCGCCGAGGCTGACGCGCAGGGCCGTCGCGGCCTGCGTCGCATCGAAGCCCATGGCGGTCACGACGTGGCTCGGCCGCACCTTGCCCGACGAGCAGGCCGAGCCCGCGCTGACCGCGATGCCGGCGAGATCGAGCGCCATCACCAGCGTCTCCGCCGGCTTCCCGCCCGCGGCAAAGCAGAGCGTGTTCGGCAGCCGCGCGACATCGCGGCCGAAAACCGTGACCGCCGGATCCCAATCGAGCAACCGGCGCTCAAGAGCTTCGCGCAACCGAGCGATATTCGCGCTGGCGGCAAGATCGATCGCCGCAACCGCCGCGCCGAGGCCCGCGATCGCCGGCACGTTCTCGGTGCCCGCGCGCCGGCTGCGCTCCTGGCCGCCGCCGAGCAGCAGCGCCGAAACCGGCGTGCCGTTTGTGATCAAAGCGCCGACACCCTGCGGCGCGCCGAACTTGTGGCCGGAGACGGTGAGCAGATCCGCGCCGAGGTCGGAAATCTGCACGTTGATCCGGCCCAGGGCCTGGGCGGCGTCGCAATGGAGCAGCGCACCATGGGCATGCGCCATCTCTGCTGCATCGGCCACCGGCTGCAAGACACCGGTCTCGTTGTTGGCCAGCATCAGCGAAATCAGCGCCGGACGCGCATCCTGCTTCAGCAGCGACCGGAGGTGATCGCGATTGACCACACCGTGGCTGTCCACCTTCGCCACCGCAGCACCCGCCGCGATGGCCGGCTTCAGCACCGAGTCATGCTCGATCGCCGAGACAACCAGGCGCCGCGCGCCGCGGCTGGCCAGCGCCAGCATGTTCGCCTCGGTGCCGCCGGAGGTGAAGATCACGTTCTCCATCTTGGCGCCGACCCGGCTCGCCAGCTTCACGCGCGCCTCTTCCATCAGCTTGCGCGCGTTGCGGCCGAAGCCGTGCACCGACGAGGGATTGCCGCAAGCCTCCAGCGCAGACATCACGGCACGCGCGGCTTCCGGGCGAACCGGCGCCGTCGCGTTCCAATCCATGTAGACCGCGCGCTGCATGGTCTCTGCTTCTACTCCGCGGCCACGGGCGTGCTGCTGCCCGGGGCGGGCGGGGTGGCGCCATTGGTCGGCACCGGGGTGAGGACGGTATCGACGCCGTCGGCCTTCACCGCGCCGGAGCGGCCGAGCACCCGCTTCTCGCAGACATCGGCCAGCGAGACCGAATTGAGGAAGAGATGGATCTGGTGTGAGAGCTCTTCCCAGAGATCGTGGGTGAGACAACGGCTCTTGTCGCTGTGACAGCCGGTGCCGGAATTCGGCTTGCAGCGGGTGGCGCGGATCGGCTCATCGACCGCCATGATCGCGTCGGAGATCCGGGTATCGTCGGCGCTGCGGGCCAGCAGGTAGCCGCCGCCCGGACCGCGCACCGACTTCACCAGCCCGGCGCGGCGGAGCTTGGCGAACAGCTGCTCCAGATAGGAGAGCGAGATTTCCTGGCGCCCGGAAATGTCGGCCAGGGCGACCGGCCGGCCGTTGCTGTGGCCGGCGAGATCCACCAGCGCCATGACGGCGTAACGTCCCTTCGTGCTCAGTCTCACGGCAGGTTCTCCTTACAGGGGGCTTCTCGGCGGATAGTCGCCGATGGCCAAGGCCTTCGGGTCGTCGTCTCCGTCCGAGAATGCGGGCGTGCCGTTGCCATTGCTGTGCACGCCATTCAGATTTTCAGCTTCCAGCGCGGCGACTCGCGCCTGCAGCCTTGAAATATGGTCGAGCAGTCCGTCGATCGCGCGCGCGACCGGGTCGGGCAGCTCGCGGCCGGGGATGCCGTAGGCGTCGAAATCCTTGCAGGCATCCTTGGGCTTCACCACGCGGCCGGGGATGCCGACCACGGCGACGCCCGGCGGCACGTCGCGCACGACCACCGCATTGGCGCCGACCCGGGCATTCCGGCCGACCACGATGTCGCCCAGGATCTGCGCGCCGGCGCCGACGATGACCCCGTCTTCCAGGGTCGGGTGGCGCTTCACGTTGACCTGCGAGGCCGAATTGATCGAGGGCGAGATGCCGCCCAGGGTGACGTCGTGATAGAGAGTGACGTCGTCGCCGACGATGGCGGTCTCGCCGATCACCACCCCCATGCCGTGGTCGATGAACAGGCGCCGGCCGATCTGGGCGCCCGGGTTGATCTCGATTCCGGTCAAGAAGCGGGAGAACTGCGAGATCAGCCGCGCCAGGGTGTAGAAACGCGCCTTATAAATACGGTGCGCCACCCGATGGGTGAGGACCGCCCAGAAGCAGGGATAGGCCAGGATCACCATCAGGCGCGAGCGCGCCGCGGGGTCCCGCGCCATCGTGGCGTCCACGTCTTCCGCAATCCGCTTGAAAATTCCGAGTGCCATCGTGTTTACTGTCGCGCCGCCGGGCTTAAGTGGATGGTGCTGCTCAGGTATCTGCTCGCGAAAGATCATCGCGATTCCTGGCGGACATATAGTATCCCCGACTAACCTGGTCAAGAATTAGCGTGGCAGACCAGCCCTGCAAGGAATGGGAAGACCCTAAATCCGAGTAAGGTAATACCGAGCCAATCCCGGGGCGGCCAGACCGGCCGCCTAACTTATTGCAAGATAAAGAAAATCATCTCCCAATGCCGGAAATCATCCTGAACGGGCCGGAAGGCCGCCTCGAGGGCCGCTACCAGCAGAGTGCGACTCCGAATGCGCCGATCGCCCTGATGCTGCACCCTCACCCGCAGCACGGCGGGACCATGAACAACAAGGTGGTCTATTCGCTCTACCAGAGCTTCCAGCGCCAGGGCTTCTCCGTCTTGCGCTTCAACTTTCGGGGGGTGGGCCGCTCCCAGGGCAAGTTCGACCGGGGCGAGGGTGAGCTCTCCGATGCCGCGGCGGCGCTCGACTGGCTGCAGAGCTGGAACCAGAACGCGGCCCAGTGCTGGATCGCCGGCTTCTCCTTCGGCGCCTGGATCGGCATGCAGCTCTTGATGCGCCGGCCGGAGATCAGCGGCTTCATCTCGGTGGCGCCGCCGGCCAATGTCTATGACTTCAGCTTCCTCGCCCCCTGCCCCTCCTCGGGCCTGATCATCCAGGGCGACCAGGACACGGTCGTGCCCCAGGAAGCGGTCGGCAAGCTGATCCAGAAGCTCAGCCACCAGCGCGGCATCAAGATCGACTACAAGGTGGTTGCCGGCGCCTCGCACTTCTTCAACGAGCATCTCGACCAGCTCGCCGGCGCAGTGGACACCTATCTCGAAACCGCCATCCCGGAAGCCGCCGCCAAGGCCCGCTCGACGCGTTAAGGAGCTTGCAACTCCTTGCCGTGCCGAAGCATCAGGACAGTGATGTGCTCGCCTTCGTTGCGGTAACGCACGATGTAGCCGCCACTGCCGAAGATGATGAACCATTCGCGGTATTCGGGCGGATAGCCTTCAACTCTGCGCCCGATGCCCGGTTGTGCCGCCAGGACCTTTACGCTCTCCCGAATAGCACTCACCGCGCGTCGCGAAGCAGCCGGATTCTTCTGGGCTAGGAAAGCGCGAAGCCGGTCCAAGTCATGCAGAGCCCGCGCGGTCCAGATATAGCGCGCCACGGCTACTTGTGTGGAATCGGCGGTTCCGCGTCTTCACCGGCTTCAAGCTTCGCCAGCCACGCGTCAACTTCCTCACCTGTCACATGCAACCCGGTCGCTTGGTAGTCCTCCCAGGAGGCAACCATGTCGCGATTCAATTGCTCGCGGTCTTCCTCGAAATCGACGTATTGCTCGATCGCCTTGCGCATGAGGTCTTCCGGCGATTGCCGGCGCGCGTCGGCCAACCGTTGCAAGCGGTCGCTCAAGGCCTCATCGAGCTGCAGATTCGGCTGCTGAATGCCGGGCATAGTCTCCGCGCTCCTCCGCATCTTTCGCCGCCAAATATAAGCCCGATCAGGCCATTTTCAAAGCCGGCGGCCGTTTGCCGGGCCGATGCAGCCGGCCGCCGGTGGTCGGCGCTTTCACCCCGGTCGTGCCGGGGAAGCTGATCGGCAGCCCGTGCATCGAGCGTACCGCCATCAGCGCAAAGGCCTGGGCCTCGATGAGGTCGCCGTCCCAGCCGATCGCCTCGATCGGATCGACCGCGCCGAGGCGCGCGCGCAAGGCCGCCATCAGCACCGGGTTGTGACGCCCGCCGCCGCAAACCAGCCAGCGCTTCGGCGCCTGCGGCAGATGTTCGATCCCGGCTGCAATCGACGCCGCGGTGATCGCCGTCAAGGTCGCCGCACCATCGGCCGCCGACAGCGCGCCGAGTGAAAATGCTTTAAACGCATCGCGATCCAGCGACTTCGGCGCAGCGCGCTTGAAGAACGGATTCTCAAGAAAGCGCGCGACCGCCGCTTCATCGACACGCCCGCTCTTCGCCAGCGCGCCGTCGCGATCGACCGGCTCGCCGGTATGGCGCAGCGCCCAGTCGTCGATCAGCGCATTGCCCGGCCCGGTGTCGAAGGCGATCAGCGTGTCGCCGTCGCCGATGAAGGTGACATTGGAGACGCCGCCGATATTCAGCATCGCGACCGGCTTCTCCAGCCCGGCCGCCAACGCGCGGTGATAGACCGGCGCCAGGGGCGCGCCCTCGCCGCCCGCCGCCATGTCGGCGCTGCGGAAATCGTTCACCACCGCGATGCCGGTCAGCGCGGCCAGCAGGGCGCCGTCGCCGATCTGCCGGGTGCGATGCTTTTCCGGCTCGTGCAGGATGGTCTGGCCGTGAAACCCGACCACGCCGATCTCACCCGGGCGCATCCCCGCCTGCGCGACCAGGCGCAGCACCAAAGCGGCATGGCGCTCGGTCAATTCGCGCTCCAGCCCGGCCGGCGGCTCCCATTGCCCATAGGCGGATTTCAGCCTGGCCCGAAACGCCGGATCGTAAGCCTCGCCGATGCCCGGGCCGGTCTCGACGATCCGCTCGCCGTCGGTCCGGAGCAGCGCGGCGTCGATGCCGTCGCCGCTGGTGCCGCTCATCAGGCCGATGGCCCATACCGGGTCGGTCATCTTGACCTCTAGAATCAGGGTTCAGCCCCGTGTTAAACCACGGCCGCATTCAAATCCAGGCCAGACCGATGTCCAGCGCGTTCCAACCGAAATCCGAGTTCCTGCGGGAGTTTATCGCCCGCGGCTTCCTGCACCAATGCACCGCGATCGAGGAACTCGACGGCGCGGCGGCGAAGGGCGGCCTGATCGCCTATATCGGCTTCGACGCGACCGCGGATTCGCTGCATGTCGGCTCGCTGCTGCAGATCATGATGCTGCGCCTGCTGCAGCGGACCGGCGGCAAGCCGATCGTGCTGATGGGCGGCGGGACCACCAAGGTCGGCGATCCGACCGGCAAGGACGAGAGCCGCAAGATGCTCTCGGCCGCGGACATCGACCGCAACATCGAAGGCATCAAGAAGATCTTCGGCCAGTTCCTCAAATTCGGCGACGGCCCGACCGACGCGGTCATGGTCAACAATGCCGACTGGCTGGAGCAGCTGAACTACATCGACTTCCTGCGCGACTACGGCCGGCACTTCTCGGTCAACCGCATGCTGGCCTTTGACTCGGTGAAGATCCGCCTCGAGCGCGAGCAGCCGCTGACCTTCCTCGAGTTCAACTACATGATCCTCCAGGCCTACGACTTCCTGGAGCTGGCGCGGCGCTTCAAATGCAGGCTGCAGATCGGCGGCTCGGACCAGTGGGGGAACATCGTCAACGGCGTGGAACTCGGGCGCCGGGTCGATGACCTGGAGCTTTACGGCCTGACCACGCCGCTGATCACCCTGGCGTCGGGCGCCAAGATGGGCAAGACCGCCTCCGGCGCGGTCTGGCTCAACGAGGAGAAGCTGCCCGCCTACGACTACTGGCAGTTCTGGCGCAACGTCGAGGACGCTGATGTCGGCCGCTTCCTGCGCCTGTTCACCGACCTGCCGGAAGCCGAGGTCGCGCGCCTCGAGCAGTTGCAGGGCTCCGAGATCAACGCCGCGAAGATCGTGCTGGCCAATGAAGCGACGCGGATGTGCCGCGGCGCCGCGGCGGCGGAAGCCGCGCAGGCCACCGCGCAGAAGACCTTCGTCGAAGGCGGCCTCGGGGCCGACCTCCCGGTGATCGACCTGCCGCAGGCGGAACTCGAAGCCGGCATCGCCGCCTTCGCCTTGCTGGTGCGGGCGGGGCTCGCCGCCTCGAACGGCGAGGCGCGCCGGATCATCAAGGGCGCCGGCGCCAAACTGAACGACGAGACCATCGCCGACGAGAACCGCAAGATCTCCCTCGCCGACCGCAACGCCGAGGGCGTCATCAAGCTGTCCTTCGGCAAGAAGAAACACGTCGTCGTAAAGCCCAGCTAGGGCCGCCGCTCCTTACCTCAAGACGTCATCGCCGGACCTCAGGGCGTCATCGCCGGGCTTGACCCGGCGATCTCCCGCCAAACGGAGACAGATGCCCGTCAAGCCCGGGCATGACGACCCACGCTGCGCACCCATTGCGGCCAAAAATGTTAGTGTGCTAACATCTGCGTAAGAAAATAGATTTAACTAACATTTCGACAGGGAAGCGATGCGCGCAAAGACCGGACAAGCGGTCGGAAGTCAGCGCGAGCTGCTGCAGGCCAAGGTGCTGCAGCCGCTGAAGGACGGCTACGACTCCCTCACCAAGACCGAGAAGAAGATCGCGAGCTATTTCCTCTCGCGGCCGGAATGCCTGGTGCTGGAGACCGCCGCCACCATCGCCGGCAATGTTGGCGTCAGCCCGATGACGGTCGGCCGTTTCTTGCGGAAGCTCGGCTTCGACGGCGTCAGCGACGTGCGCCACAGCCTGAAGGCCGATCTCTACGGGCCGGAGGTCGGCAGGCTCTGGTCGATCGACCGCCGCTACCAGGCCTTCACCAAGCGCGAGGCGGCGCATTTCAGCCTGCAGGACAGCCTCGACGCCGAGCTGGCTGCCATCCGCAAGGCCTATGAGTTCACCACCGCGCCGATCTGGGCCAAGGCGGTCGACTCCTTCGCCCATGCCGACCGCGTCTATGTCAGCGGCCTGCACATGGCACGCGGCCTGGCATTGGAGTTCGTCAGCCGGCTGGAATACATCCGGCCCGGCGTCCATCTCGCCGACGGGCAGAACGGCCATTATGCCGAGCTGTTCGACGAGGCGCCGCGCGTCGCCGTCATGCTGATCGACTTCTACCGCTATGACAAAGGCACCCAGCGCGCGGCGGAGCTCGCCAGGCGCCGCGGCCATGACGTGCATATCCTGGTCGATAGCTACGCCGTCTGGGCGCACAAGATCACCGACAGCGTCTTCAACCTGCCGACCAGCACCGGCCTCTACTGGCATTCCAACGCCGCGATGAGCGTGCTGCTCAATCTCCTGGTCAACGACGTGATCCGCGAGCGCGGCAAGGCGGTGCCCAAGCGCATCGACAAGGTGCTGCAGGCCCAGCGCGCCTTCGACCAGTTCGCCGAGGAACTCTGAGCATGGGCAATCTCGAGCGCTGGCGAAATCCCCTGCTCGGCGGCTTGCTGCTCGCCTTGCCGCTGGTGCTGCTGGCCGTTCTCTTCTCGCAATTCGGCGGCGCCAGCCTGCAGCGCACCTATACGCTCTTCCTGATCAATCTGATCGCCGTGCTCGGCCTCGGCCTCTTCTCCGGCAATTCGGGAATCTTAAGCTTCGGCCATGTCGCCTTCATCGGTCTCGGCGCCTATCTCTCCGGCATCCTCACTCTGCCGCTCGACACCAAGGCCTCGACCTTGCCGAACCTGCCGGCCTTCCTCGCCTCGGTCGAATGGGGCCTGCCCCCGGCGCTGATCGTCACCATGATCGCGGTCGCGCTGATCGGCGCGGTGATCGGCCTGCCGATCGCGCGGATGGGCGGCGCCGCGGCGGTGATCGCCACCCTCGGCCTCCTGATGATCGTGCATGGCATCATCATCGGCGCCAGCGACTTCACCCGCGGCAGCAACGCCTTCCTCGGCGTGCCGCGGCTGACCGGGATCTGGACCGCGCTGGTCGTCGCCGTGCCGATCCTGCTCGCCGCCCGCGCCTTCCGCGATTCCAAGACCGGCGGCCAGTTGCGCGCCAGCCGCGAGGACGAAACCGCGGCCCGCGCGATCGGCGTCAACGTGGTGAAGCGCCGCCTGCTGGCCTGGACCTTGAGCGCCGGCATCGCCGCGGCCGCCGGCGTGCTGCTGGCGCATTTCCTCGGCGCCTTCTCGCCGTCCAAATTCTATTTCGACGACACGCTCACCCTGCTCACCATGCTGATCGTCGGCGGCATGACCACGGTCTCCGGCGCCGTGCTCGGCACCGTTGCCGTGACACTCACGATCGAGATCCTGCGCCGGGTGGAAAGCGGCATGGACCTGTTCGGCTACCGCACGCCGGAAGTCTTCGGCGTGACCGAGGCCGGCCTCTGCCTGCTGATCCTCTTCGTCATGTACAAGCGCCCCGCCGGCCTGTTCGGCCGTTTGGAGCTGGGCGAGGCCTGGCTCCGGCGGCGATCGGCCGGCGCAGGGGCACCCGTCTCCACCCCGGTCGCCGCCGGCGGCGCCTTGGAGGCGGAATCGATCACCAAGGATTTCGCCGGCCTGCGGGCACTGGACAATGTCAGCCTCAGCCTGAAGCCGGGCGAGATCCTCGGCCTGATCGGGCCGAACGGCTCCGGCAAGACCACCTTGCTCAACGTGATCTCCGGGTTGTTCGCGCCGACCGCAGGCGCGATCCGCATCGACGGCCAAATCGCGACCGACTGGCCCGCGCATGTGATCGCCCAGGCCGGGGTCGGCCGCACCTTCCAGAACATCCGGCTGTTCGGCCAGCTGAGCGTGATCGAGAATGTCGAGATCAGCGCCCGGGTAAGCGAAGCGACGGATGATCCGCATGCCTTCGCCATGCAGCTGCTGGCCGAGTTCGGCCTTGCCGATTTCGCCGATCGGCCGGCTGCGGCGCTCGACTACGGCGCCCAGCGCCGGCTGGAGATCGCCCGCGCCCTCGCCCTGCGCCCGCGCTACCTGCTGCTGGACGAGCCGGCCGCCGGCATGAACCCGACGGAATCCAACGCGCTGCTGCAGGAGCTGGCGAAGCTTCGCCAGCGCACCGGCATCGGCCTCTTGGTAATCGACCACGACATGTCGCTGATCATGCGGCTCTGCGACCGCATCGTCGTGCTGAACCGCGGCCAGATGATCGCCGAAGGCGACCCCAAGACCATCCAGAGCAACCCCGCCGTCATCGAGGCCTATATCGGCCGCAAGCGGGCCAGAAGGACCGAGAACAACAGGAACGAACACAACAACCAACAGGGAGCAGGATCATGAACAGGTTCGCGATTGCATTGTCTTTTGCGGCCGGCATCGGCGTCAGCCTTGCCGCTCCGCTCGCGCAGGCCGAGGACACGCTGACCATCGGCGCCGCCATCTCCAAGACCGGCTGGAACGCGCCCTATGACTCGCCGGTGATGGACGGCTTCGCCGTCGCCATGGACGAGATCAACGCCGCCGGCGGCATCGCCGGCAAATACAAGGTCGAGGTCGTCACCCGCGACAACCGCTCGGACAACGCGCAGAATGCGATCGTGACCCAGGACCTCCTGGACCAGGGCGTCGGCATGATGTTGGTCGCCTGCGATTCCAGCATGGTGCATGCGACCGCGGCGCTGATCCTCGCCGCGAGGATCCCGGCGATCTCCACCTGCTCCTCCTCGCCCACCCTGCCGCTGACCGGCAAGGGCTACATCTTCGCCAATGCGGTCACCGACAACGTGCAGGGCGCGGCGCAGGCGGAATATGCCAACAGCCAGGGCTTCAAGAACGCCTATCTGCTGCGCTCGCCGGACATCGAATACACCCAGATGCCGCTCTACTTCAAAGAGGCCTTCGAGAAGCTGGGCGGCAAGGTGATCGGCGAGAGCATCTATGCCCTGAACCAGCCCGACTTCTCCGCCGAAGTCACCAAGATCAAGGCATTGGACCCGCAGCCGGACGTGATCGTCACCTCCGCCTTCGAGCCGGATTTCCCGGCCTTCATCCGCCAGCTGCGCGGCGCCGGCGTGAAGATCCCGGTGGTCTGCGGCGACGGCATCGACTCACCCACCACCTTTGCGCTGGGTGATGTGGTCGAAGGCGTGGTGTTCACCTCGTCCGGCTTCGCCGCGCCGGGCAGCCCGATGGCGGCCTATCAGGACAAGTACAAGGCCAAGTTCGGCAAGGCGCCGGAATCGATCATGGACGCGCTCGGCTATGACCTCGCCAAGGTGATCGAGGCCGCGGTCACCAAGGCCGACAGTATCGAGCCGGAGAAGATCCGCGCCGCCCTCGCCGACCTGACCGACGTGCAGGGCGCCACCGCGGTGATCAGTTACAAGGGCGGCAACGGCACGCCGACCCGGCCGGTCAACGTGCTCCGGATCGAGGGCAACAAGCGCGTCCTGGTCAGCCAGACCGCGCCGGACCCGGCGATCATCCCGGCCCCGCGCCTGGACCTGAACGCCGCGCAATGACCACTATGCTGAGCATCGCGGATCTCGACGTGCGTTACGGCGCCATTCAAGCCGTGCGCGGCGTCAGCCTGGATGTGGCCGAGGGCGAGATCGTCGCCGTGCTGGGTGCCAACGGCGCCGGCAAGACGACGACGCTCAAGGCCGCGGTCGGGCTGGTCGCCGCGACGCGCGGCGAGATCCGCCTTGCCGGCAAGCCCATCACTGGCCGCGACACCGAGGACATCGTCATCGCCGGCATGACCCTGGTGCCGGAAGGCCGCCGGGTCTTCCCCTCGCTCACCGTGGCCGAGAATCTCCGGCTGGGTGCGGCGACGCGCAAGAATGCCGCGGAGATCGAGCAGAGCCGCAGCGAAGTCCTCACCCTCTTCCCGATCCTCGCCGAACGCGCCAACCAGGCGGCCGGCACTCTCTCTGGCGGGCAGCAACAACAGCTCGCCATCGCCCGCGCGCTGATGTCGGCGCCGAAGCTGCTGCTGCTCGACGAGCCCTCGCTCGGTCTCGCCCCGCAGGTGGTGGATGACATCTTCGACCTGATCCTGCGCTTGAAGGCCCGTGGCCTCACCATCCTGCTGGTCGAGCAGGATGCGGTCGCCGCCCTCGACATCGCCGACCGCGCCTATGTCATGGCCAACGGCCGCGTGGTCATGAGCGGCGATGCCGCAACTCTCCGCGCCTCCGACGAGGTCGCGCATGCCTATCTCGGCGCTGCTGCGGAATCCGTCTGATGGGCTATTTCCTCGAGCAAGCCGGCAATGCCTTGAGCCTCGGCGGCATCTATGCGCTGCTCGCGATCGGCCTGGCGGTGGTCTATTCGATCCTCGGGCTGATCAATTTCGCCCATGGCGCGCTGATGACCCTGACCGGCTATATCCTGGTCTTCACCGCCTCGGCCGGCCTGCCCTTCGCGATCGGCGCGCCGATTGCCGTGCTGGTGATCATGGCGAGCGCCGTGCTGCTCGAGCGCATCGCCTTCCGCCCGGTGCGCGGCGCCAGCGGCGCCACCATGCTGCTCACCAGCTTCGCCGTCGCGGTGCTGCTGCAGCTTGCCTTCCAGCTCTTCATCTCGACCCGGCCACAAGTCGTGCCGCTGCCGGCGATGCTGACCACCACGCTCGATCTCGGCGGCTTCGCGATCGGTGTCAACCGCATCATCTCGGTCGTCGTCGCGGTCGTGGTGCTGGTGGCGCTCAACCAGTTCCTGAAACGCACCATCCTCGGCCTCGCCATGCGCGCCGCCGCCGAGGATTTCGACGTGACCCGGCTGATGGGCATCCGCGCCAACTGGGTCATCGCCACCGCCTTCGCGATTTCCGGCCTTCTCGCCGCGGTCGCCTCGGTGCTCTGGATCGCCCAGCGTTCCTCGGTCGACCCGATGATGGGCTTGATCCCGGTGCTCAAGGCCTTCATCGCCACGACGCTCGGCGGCCTCGGCAGCCTGCAGGGCGCGGTGCTCGGCGGCCTGCTGCTGGGCGTGATCGAGATCACCCTCGCCGCCTATCTGCCGCAAGCGGCGCTCCCCTATCAGGGCGCGATCACGCTCGGCGTCGTCATTTTGGTTCTGGTGGTCCGACCGCAGGGACTTATCGGTCCGCGCAAGGAAGCCGTGAAGTAAAAGGAGACAGACCCATGCCCATGACCAAGGTGAACGGCGTCGATATCAACTACGAGCTCGAAGGCGACGGCAAAGAGACGATCGTTCTGATCAACGGCCTCGCCGACGATCTCACCACCTGGTTCGGCCAGATGCCGGATTTCCTCGCCGCCGGATATCGTGTCTTGCGCTTCGACAACCGCGGCATCGGCAAGTCCGGCCGCCCGAAAGGGCCCTACACCACCGCGCAGATGGCGCAGGATGCGAAGGCCCTGGTCGATTCGCTCGGCCTCAAGGACTTCCACCTGGTCGGCGTCTCCATGGGCGGCATGATCTCCCAGGAATACGCGCTCGCCTATCAGGGCGATCTCCGCTCGCTGACGCTCTGCTGCACCTATGCCGCGCCCGGCCCGTTCTGCTCGCGCATGTTCAAGCTCTGGCAGGACATGGCGCCGGTCATGGGCGTGCCGACGGTGATGCGCGACGTGACGCTCTGGGCCTTCACCCAGGACTTCTTCCTGAACCAGGAACCGACCCTGAAGGAGTTCGAGGCGGCGATGGCGGCGATGGACCAGCCCACCGAGGTCTATCTCTCCCAGTTGCACGCCATCCAGGTCCATGACACGCGGTCGCGCTTGAGGAACATCAAGGTGCCGACCCTCGTGCTGGCCGGCGCCGACGACATCCTCATCCCGATGAACCTCTCCGAGGAGCTGCATTCGCTAATCCCCGGCGCGTCCTTCGCCACCGCCAAGGGCGGCCACGCCTTCCTCTGGGAATTCCCCCAGCCCTATAACGAGGCGGTGCTGAACTTCGTCGGCAAGCACCGCAGGTAGAGTGCTAGAACCTTCCCTCAATCGTCATGGTACGCGGAGGCGTACCATCACGAGTTCGAATCCGTCGCTCGATGCAAACTCGTCATGGTCGGCCTTTGCCGATCATGACGAAACAAAAAAGGGGGCGCAGCGACGGCGCGGAACGCTAAACTCCCTTTCGGGGTTGGATTCCCGAGGGAAGCATCGTGAAGGTCATCAGCTGGAATCTGTGGCATCGCGGCGGCGCGGTTCGGGATCATCTCGCCGCGCTGGTCGAGGCCGAGCGCCCGGATCTGCTGCTGATGCAGGAGGCGAAATCCTCGCTGGCGCATCTGACCGACCTGGTCGGCGGCCATTTCCACTTCCTGCCCTTGCCGAAGCGGGTCTATGGCCTCGGCGCCTGGACGCCGCACGACATACCCGAGCCGAGCTTCGTTGAGCTGCCGAGCTCCAACCTGCCGGGCCGGGTGCCGCCGCGCCTGGCGCAGCTGCTGCGGGTGAAGGCGATCGACTTCGCCAATGTGCATCTCTCGCACGGCCAGCTGCTGAACCGCCGCCAGCTCCGCACCGCGGCCGACCGGCTGCACGGGCCGGCGGCGATCATCGGCGACTACAATGCCGTCGGCCAGATCCGGCTCCAGGGCTTCCACGACGCCGGTCCCCGCGAGCGCACGCATAAATACCGCACCCGGCTCGACCGCTGCTTCGTGCGCCAGCTGCATTGCAACCACCCGACCGTGCTCGACCGCGGCCCCTCCGACCATCACCCGATCCGGATGGAATTGGCGCCGGCGCCCTAGAGATAGGGCAGCAGCAGCCGGACCGCGCGGTTCCGGAGCCGCATCCAGAACGGTCGCGCGTAGATCCACTTCAAGGTGACCTCCGTCCCCTGCCGCGCCGCGATCTTCTCCGACAGCATCGCGGTGAAGTCCGGGTCGTAGATCTCCATGTTGAGCTCAAAGTTGAGCCTGAGACTCCGCTGGTCCCAGTTGGCGCTGCCGACCAGCGACCAGCCGCCGTCGATGGTCATTAGCTTGGCATGCTCGAAGGGCTGCGGCGCCCGCCAGAACCGCGCGCCGGCGATCAGCAACGGCGCGATATGCGCCATCACCGCCCAATCCATGATCTTGTGGTCGCTGTTCTCGGGGATGACGATGTCCACATCGACGCCGCGCATCGCGGCCAGTTCCAGGGCCGCCACCAGGCGCTCGTCGGGCAGGAAGTATGGCGTCACGACCTTGATCGCGCGCTGCGCCGAGCCGATCGCCTGCAGGAACATGAACTCGATCTTCTCGAGATCCTGGTCCGGGCCCGAGGTCACCACCCGCGCCAGCGCCTTGCCGCTCTCGACATGCGCGGGAAACCAGGTGAGGCCCCTGAGCTCCTCGCCGGTCGCGAATTCCCAGTCGGTGACGAAGGCCTCGGTGATCTGCTCGACCACCGGGCCCTTGACCTCGAAATGCATGTCGCGGACCGCGCTGCGCGGATCGCAGGCCTTCAGATTCTGCGCGCTGATGTTGAGGCCGCCGATGAAGCCGAGCCTGCCGTCCACCACCAGGATCTTCTTGTGGTTCCGGAGATTGAGGAAGGCCATCCGCCAGGGTAGCCAGGAATGCAGGAAGCGCACGACATTGACCCCGCCGCGGGCCAGCCGATGGACCGCCGGCGAGAAGAAATAGCCGCTGCCCAGCCCGTCGATGATGACGCGCACCTCGACCCCGCGGCGCTTGGCGGCGATCAGGGCCGCGATGAACGGGTTGCCGGCCTCGTCCGCCACGAAGATGTAGCTGGAAAGCCCGATGCTGACCTTGGCCTCGGCCATCGCCTGCAGCATCGCCGGATAGGCTTCATCGCCGTTCCGCAGCAGCCGGACGGAATTGCCGGCCAGGGTCGGGCGCCGGGTGAGGACGCCGACCGCGCGCTCCAGCGCCGCATATTTCTCGCTGCGCAGGATGCCCATCGGCGGCGGCGGCGGACGCCGCGCCGCATAGCGCCGGCTGATCCGATAGGCGCGGCGCCGCACCCGGTTGATGCCGAACAGCCAATAAAGTCCCGGACCGATGATGGGCGAGAGCCAGGCCAGCCCCATCCAGCCGATCGCCGCGGCGACGTCGCGCTTGTGCAGCAGGACATGCACGGTCACCGCGACGGCCAGGCCGACATGCAGGGCCGTGCCGATGATGGCGCCGTAGGCATTCCAGAAATGCTGAAACGCCCAGAGACTGAAGGATGCCATTCGCGCCCGCCCTGCCGCCCGAGACCGAAACAACACTCCGGCGCTGCGGAAGTTACTTTGAACCGCCGGGACGGCACAATTGCAAACCTTGTTAAGGGCTTGGCAATAGTGACAGGGCTCAATGGACCCGGCATTCTGGGCCGAGGACGACAGCATGATCGTGCGGGACATGGATTCGAACCGAGGCGGCGGTGGGTCGGAAAGCGCGTTGGCCGTCAGCGGCCTGCGCAAGGTCTTCCAGCGCCCGGCGGTCGACGGCCTCGACCTCACCATCCGGCGCGGCGAGTTCTACGCCTTGCTCGGCCCCAACGGCGCCGGCAAGACCACGACGCTCCGCATGGTCGCCGGGCTGATGAAGCCCGACGCCGGCAGCGTTTCGATCTTCGGCATCGACGCCCTGGCCCAGCCCAATGCGGCCAAGCAGATCACCGCCTGGGTCAGCGACGAGCCGATGATCTACGACAAGCTGACGCCGCTCGAATACCTCGCCTTCGTCGCCGGCCTTTGGGGCGTCGATCCGAAGCTCGCCGAGACCAACGCCCGCGACCTGCTGCGCTGGCTGGAGCTCGCACCCAACGCCGACGAACGCTGCGAGGGCTTCTCCAAGGGCATGCGGCAGAAGGTGGCCTTGGCGGGAGCGCTGGTCCACGACCCGAAGCTGATCATCCTCGACGAGCCGCTGACCGGCCTCGACGCAAGAGCGGCGCGGCTGGTCAAGGACGTGCTGCTGGAGAAGGTGCGGCATGGCTGCACCGTGATCATGACCACGCATATCCTCGAAGTCGCCGAGCGCATGGCCGAGCGGATCGGCGTCATTTCCCGCGGCAAGCTGATCGCCGAGGGCACGTTGGACGAGCTCCGGCACCAGGCCGGATCCCAGGTCGGCGATACCAGCCTCGAAGACGTCTTCCTCACCCTGGTCTCGGACGAAGAGCCGGCACGATGAGCGAAGCCGCGACGCATCCGCGCTCGCTGCTCTGGCTGGCGCGGCAGGAAAGCCGCCTCTCCTGGCGCGACCTCGTCTGGCTGATGACGGCCGGCTATCGCTGGCGCAGCCGCTCGGTGGTGATCTGGCTGCTGGTGGTCACGGTCATCATGCATTTCATCGCCTGGGGCATGGTGGCGCGCTATGCCGAGATCGGCCTCGGCGCCGGGATCGAGTCCCTCACCGCGATCACCGGCAGCATCGGCCTCGCCTTCTTCCTGATGCTCTCCCAGGCCTTGGAGCAGGTGACCCGCCTGTTCTACGGCCGCGGCGATCTCGACCTGCTGAAATCCTCGCCGGTCTCGCTCCGCCGCGTGCTGGGTTTGCGCGTGCTCTCGGTCGCGACCTCGACCTGTGCCATGACCATCTTCGTCGCCGGCCCCTTCATCAACGTGCTGACCTTCGAGGGTGGACCGCGCTGGCTCTGCGGCTACGGCGTCGCCATCGCCGGCGGTCTCGGCGCTTCGGGGATCGCGCTGGTGCTGACCTCGGCCCTGTTCGACCTGATGGGGGCGAGGCGCACCCGGCTCGCCGCGCAGATCGTCGCCGCGGTGATCGGCTCGGCCTTCATCATCGCGATCCAGGTGGTGGCGATCGTCTCGATCGGCACCATGTCGCAATCGGCCTTCTTCCATTCGGAATCGGTGATCGCCCATGCACCCGACCCGGACAGCCCGTTCTGGCTCCCGGCCCGCGCCATCCTCGGCGACCCGGTGCCGCTGCTCGGCGTCCTCATCATCGGCGTCGCCATGTTCGCGATCCCGGTGCTGCTGCTGGCGGGACGGCTCGGCGACTACGCGATGGCCGCAGCCAGCGCGGATCTCGCGCTCGGCCACAGCACCCGCGTCGGCTTCACCACGCTCTTCCTCGGCCGCTTCCGCGCGACCTCCAGCGCGGCGCTGCTGCGGCGCAAGGAATGGGTGCTGCTGCTGCGCGATCCCTGGCTCGCCTCGCAGAGCCTGATGCAGCTGCTCTACCTCATCCCGCCGGCGATCTTCCTCTGGCGCTCCTACGGCGAAACCCAAGGCGCGCTGATCGTGCTGGCGCCGGTGCTCACCATGGCGGCAGGCCAGCTCGGCGGCGGCCTCGCCTGGCTCGCGGTCTCCGGCGAGGACGCGCCGGACCTGATCGCCTCGGCGCCGATCACCGAGCGCCGCATGATCCTCGCCAAGGTGCAGTCGGTGCTGCTGGCGATCATGCTGGTCTTCGCGCCCTTCCTGATCGCGATGGCCGGGCGCTCGCTGCAGATCGCCGGCATCGTCGCGGTCGGCATCGCGGTCGCGGCCACCTCCTCGACCCTGATCCAGGTCTGGTTCCGCAGCCAGGCCAAGCGCCGCTACTTCCGCCGCCGCCAGACCTCGTCCCGGATCGCGACCTTCGCCGAAGCCTTCTCCTCGGTCGCCTGGGCCGGCGCGGCGGCGATCGCCGCCGGCGGTTCCTGGGTCGCGATCGGCCCGACCGTGATCGCGCTGATGGTGCTGGCCGGGGCCTGGATCATCAGACCGAAATGACGAAGAGTTAGAACATGCGCGCCGCCCTCATCGAGACCTTCAAGCAACCGCTCGTCGTCCGCGACGTCCCCGAACCGCAATGCCCGCCGGACGGCGCCATCGTCGGCGTGAAGGCTTGCGGCGTCTGCCGTTCCGACTGGCATGCCTGGACCGGCGCCGACCCCGATGTCGCCGCGCCGCATGTGCCCGGCCATGAGTTCGCCGGCATCGTCGAGGAAGTCGGCCGCGACTGCCGGCGCTTCAAGCGCGGCGACCGCGTCACCGCGCCCTTCATCCTCGCCTGCGGGCAATGCCCGGACTGCGTCGGCGGCGATCCGACGGTCTGCAATCACCAGCATGTGGTCGGCTTCTCCTCCTGGGGCGCCTTCGCCGAGCGCATCGCCGTGCCGCGCGCCGATTTCAACCTGGTGCGCCTGCCGGAGACGATCGACTTCACATCCGCCGCCGGCATGGGCTGCCGCGTCACCACCTCATTCCGCGCCGTGGTTGACCGTGCACGGTTGCAGCCCGGCGAATGGCTGGCGATCCACGGCGCCGGCGGCGTCGGCCTTTCGGCGCTGCTGATCGGCAAGGCGATCGGCGCCTCGGTGCTGGCAATCGATGTGAACGAAGATGCGCTCAAGCTCGCGCGCGATCTCGGCGCCACCAAGACCTTGAACGTCGCCGGGATCGCCGATGTCGGCGCCGCGGTGCGCGAGGCGACCGACGGTGGCGCGCATGTGTCGCTGGATGCGCTCGGCATCACCGCGACCTTCCACAATTCGATCCGCGGCCTGCGCAAGCTCGGCCGCCATGTGCAGATCGGCATGCCCCTGGGATCTCACGCCGAGCCGACCATTCCGCTGCTGGAGCTGGTCTATTCCCGGCAGATCAGCGTCATGGGCACGCGCGGCATTCCGGCCAGCCGCTTCCCGGCCTTGTTCGCGATGATCGCCGCCGGCCATCTCGACCCGGCACGGCTGGTGACGCAGAGGATTTCATTGGCGCAGGCGGGACCCGCCCTGGAAGCGATGAACGGCTACACCGGCGCCGGCATCACGGTGATCGACCGCTTCTAGTTCTCGCCGGTACCGCCGCGCGGCGGCTTGCCCTCGTAGTGCTTCTTCTTCTCTTTATACATCGAGGCATCGGCCTGGCTGAGCGCGTCATCGGCCGATTGCTCGCTGGAGAACTGGTGGATGCCGACCGCGCAGGACAGCGTGATCTCGTTGCCCTCCCAGACCATCGGCGAGACCTTGATCACGTCGAGCAGGTGCTGCGCCTTCTCCTCCGCCTGCGGCCGGTCGGCCTGGGCCAGGATCACCCCGAACTCGTCACCGCCCAACCGCCCGACCACGTCGGAATCCCGGACATTGTTGACCAGCAGGCTGGCGAAATGCTGCAGCACCGCGTCGCCCGCGGCATGGCCGAAGCGGTCGTTGATGATCTTCATGCCGTTCAGGTCGAAATAGAGCACCGAGCCCGGCGAGCCATAGCGCTCCGAATAGGAAATCAGCCGCGTCAGCTCGCGCACGAAGGCGCGGCGGTTGGCGATCGGCAGCATCGCGTCCTCGTCGGCGAGGCGCTCGAGATGGTTGATGCGCTTGCGGGTCCGCTGCAGCTCGTCGCGCAGGTTGGCGACTTCGTCCAGCAGGGTCTGCAGGGCGGCGCGAACCGCGGGCGAAAGCTCGGTCTCGGTCAGGCCCAGGAAAGTGGCGGTGTCGACCGGCTCGGCGTGGGTGACATCCCCGGTCTTGGCGACGGATTCGGCGGCGCTCTTCTTGGCGACCTTGGCGACCGGACGGGGTCCGACCACCGCGCCTGCGCCGGGTATCGCCTTTTCACGAACTCTCATCCTGCCGCCTCGCCGCGGAACTTGCCGTTCTGGCCCGAGGCGGTCTTCCGACCCCGGCTGCCCGTCTCATCCCCGCCCCGGTCCACCCATTGAACATGAGGAGTCCCCGGCGGAATCTCAGCACAGAAATCCTATTCGACCGTAGTTAACAGCGGCTTAACCCCGGCAAAAATTGCAGCCCCCGCGGCCGCCCCGTTTCGCACCCCGCCGCCGGCGATGATGCGCGATTCGAAGGACCCGCGCCATGGCTCCCGCGCACCAGTAATAATCCAGTAGGGTCAAAGACTTGGCTTGTGTTCCTGGGTTCGCTACCTATAATCCCGCCTTCGCCGTCGGGAGTGGATTGGACATGGCCATCGCTAAAGCGTCAAAGAAGCCGGAGCTGAAGAAGGCCTCGGCTCGCTCTGCTGTGGCGAAGCGCCGCTCCTCCGGCCGGCCCCCCAAGGGACGCCCTCTCGTCGGCATCATCATGGGCAGCCAGTCGGACTGGCAGACCATGCACCATGCCGCGACCCTGCTGGAGCAGCTGGGCGTCGCCCATGAGACCCGGATCGTTTCCGCCCACCGCACCCCGCGCCGGATGATCGACTACGCCGAGACCGCCAAGTCCCGCGGCATCAGGGTGATCATCGCCGGGGCCGGCGGCGCCGCGCATCTGCCCGGCATGACCGCCTCGCTGACCGACCTGCCGGTCTTGGGCGTGCCCGTGGAATCCGCGGCCCTGAAGGGCCAGGACAGCCTGCTCTCGATCGTGCAGATGCCGGCCGGCGTCCCGGTCGGCACGCTCGCGATCGGCCGGGCCGGCGCGGTCAATGCCGGCCTGCTCGCCGCCTCGATCCTGGCGCTCTCCGACCCGAAGCTCGCGGCCAGGCTCGCCGCCTACCGCAAGCGCCAGACTGCCGAGGTCGCGCAGCATCCGGCCCACGCGCCGGCCCATGGTGCGCCGGGAGCGGGGGCCCATTGAACACGATGAATCCCGCGGCTCCGAAAACCGCCGACCAGAACCAGGTCATCGCGCCCGGTGGTGTCATCGGCATCCTGGGCGGCGGCCAGCTCGGCCGCATGACGGCGATGGCGGCCGCGCGGCTGGGCTATCGCGTCCACACCTTCTGCCCGGACCGCAATTCGCCGGCCTCGCATGTCTCCTGGCACAACACCGTTGCGGCCTACGACAACAAGTCGGCCCTCAAGGCATTCGCGGAAAGTGTCGACGTCGTCACCTTCGAGTTCGAGAACATCCCCTCGGCCACCACCGAATATCTCGCTGCGCTGAAGCCCACCCGGCCGAAGCCCAACGTCCTCTACCTCACCCAGGAGCGGCTGCGCGAGAAGCGGTTCCTTGCGTCCATCAACGTGCCGACCACCAAGTTCCTCGACGTGGCGCGGATGGAGGCGCTGGAATCCGCGGTGAAGGCGCTGGGCCGACCGGCGATCCTGAAGAGCGCCGAGTTCGGCTATGACGGCAAGGGCCAGGTCCGCATCGACGGCGACATGGACCTGTTCGAAGCCTGGGTGAAGATGGGCGGCGAGGTCGGCATCCTCGAAGCCTATGTCGATTTCGTGCGCGAAATCTCGGTCATTGTCGCCCGCGCGCCGGATGGCTCCACGGCGATCTATCAGCCGGTCGAGAACCAGCACAAGAACCACATCCTCGACGTGACCCTGGTCCCCGCGCGGATCTCGCAAGCGGTGGCCGGCCGCGCCGAGGCGATCGCCCGCCATATCGCCACCGAGATCGGCCTCGTGGGCCTGCTCGCGGTCGAGATGTTCGTGACCCACAACGACGAAGTGCTGGTCAACGAGCTCGCCCCGCGCCCGCACAATTCCGGCCACTGGACCATCGACGGCTGCATCACCAGCCAGTTCGAGCAGTTCGTCCGCGCGGTCTGCGGCCTGTCGCTGGGTTCGACGGAGCGCCATTCCGACGCCATGATGAAGAACCTGATCGGCGACGACGTCAGCGGCTGGAAGGAGCTGTTGAACGATCCCGCCGTGAAGCTCCATCTCTACGGCAAGACCGAGGCGCGCCCCGGCCGCAAGATGGGCCACTACACCCGCCTCTCGCCCAAGGCCGGCGGGCGCAACGGCGACGACCGGCGCTGACGACGATGATGCGTGTCGTATTCCTGCTGCTGGCCGGACTGGCGATCGGCGGCTGCACTCAAACGCAAGACCGGGCGACGATCCCGCCGCTGCAGAGCTCTGGCGCCAACTGCACCGGGCATTTCCAGTTCGACACCGAGCATTCCGGCACCGGCAACTCGGAATGCCGCGTCGGTCGCGGCGTGGCCTTCAGCGCCAAGACAGAGGATCAGCTCACGCCCGGCCTGGCCTGCAATTACGCGCTGTTCTATGCGAGCGCCAACAACGGCACCGGCGAGCTTGCCTGCAGCGACGGTTCGACCGGCGTCTTCAAGTTCCAGGAAGACAGCAACCACCGGAACGGCGCCTTTGCCGTGAAACTGAAAGACGGCCGCGTCTTCCGGTTCACCTACTACACCTCCGGTTAGCGGTCGCCGCGCGCGTCAAACTCGCTCGTCATCCCGGGGCTGGGCTTACCAAGCCTCAAGCTGCGGCAAGACCTCACCCCAACCCTCTCCCTACGGGCGAGGGGGCTCACCGACTGAAGTCATCCCCGAGTCAGAAAGGCCGGTGCCACAGCGTCCCCTCGCCCATAGGGAGATGGACAGGGTGAGCGACTGTCTTCGTCGTCAAGCGCTTTGCCATGATGTTTTGTCCCGGATCATTGCGTTGAGGATGGTGAGGAGTTTTCGCATGACCGCGACCAGGGCGAGTTTTTTGGCTTTGCCGGCCTG